>BQJV01000483.1 GCA_021604885.1 Acidimicrobiales bacterium | reverse complement strand
GTGGCCGTCGTGCTCGCGGCTGCGGTGGTCGGCTCGCGCCGGCGACTTCGGCATGAGCTGGCCTTGACGCTGGCGATCGCCGCGAGTGCGCTGGTGGCCGGGGGCGTGCCCTGGGTCGCGGTCTCCGCCGCGGCCGTGGCGATCGTTGTCGTCGGCATCGTGACCGTGGCGGCAGGTAGACGGGAGCCACTGCTCGGCCGTCAGGCGGTCCTCGGTGCGCTCGCGCCGCTTGCCGTCGCCGGCGGGGCGGCCGGCGAATGGTCGCCATTCGCCGCCGGGCTCGTGGTCGCGGTCGGCCTCTGGATGCTCGCCGTCGTCGTCGACGCCGAGGACCCGGCAACCGCCCATCTCGCTCGGGCGGCCGGACTGACCTCGCTCCTCGCGGTCACGACGGATGCCCCGGTGCTGGTGGGCTGGTCGCTGGCTGCGTGCGGGCTACTCCTCGTCGCCCACCATGCCGTGAGTCGACAGCGTGCCAGCGCCGTCATGGCCGCCGGGTCCGCAGCCCTGGCCGGCGGACTCTCGGTCACGGATCGGCTCCATGACCCGCTCGTGGTGTCCTCGCTCGTGGTCGGGGTGGTCGGCCTGGCGCTGGCGGGCCTCGGGCTCGACCGGGTGCTCGTGTCGGACCGCACGATCCGCGCCGCGCTCACGGGAACGGGCGGCTTCATCGTCTGGTGGGCGTCGCTGATCGGTCTTGCCGCGGCCGGGGTCGTCAGCCCGGAGCCCTACCTGTATCCGGTCCTGATCGGCATCGGCGTAGCGATCCTGGCGTCCGGCACCGGCGGCGCTGGGACGCCGCGCGATCTCCTCGACACCCGCACCGGCTGGTTGGCCATCGGCGTGCCGCTCGGCATTGCGGGCGTGCTGGCCTTCGCGCTGCGGATCGTGACCGGGAACGCCCCGCATCTGTTGGTGTATGGCGGTGTGGCGCTCGCGCTCGCGGTCGTCGGCGGTTGGCAGCGGATCCACCCGGCGCTGGTGCTCGGCGCCGCCGCGACCGTGGCGGTGGGCACCCACGCCGCGCTGGACACCGTCGTGGGGATCGAGAGCTGGAGTTGGCTGGTGATCAGCGGCGCGATCGCGCTCACGATCGCGGCGCTGCTCGAGATCATCGAGCCGCCCGACGCGGAGGCGGCGGGCGGTTCGTCGCCGGTCGACGGATCAGCGGGCGGCGTCGGCCATCACGTCGACGATCCGATCGATGTCGGCGTCCTCGATGACCAGTGGGGGACACAGGGCGAGCCAGTCGCCGACCCCGCGGAGGATCACGCCGGCATCGAACATGCGGTCGCGGACGTCGGTGGCCTCGCGGCCCTCCGGCAGGACTGCGGCGAACACGGCGCCGACACCGCGATAGCCGGCGAGGACGCCGTCACTCACCAGCGCATCGAACCCGTGACGGAACCGGGCGCCGATCTCCACGGCCCGGTCGACGAGACCCTCGCGCTCCATGATCTCGATGTTCGCGAGCGCGGCAGTGGAGGTGGCCGGGTGGCCGCTGTACGTGTAGCCGTGCCGAAACAGGAAGTCGGGGTCGGCTTCGAGCACGTCGCAGACCGCCCGTGAGCAGATGACGCCGCCGAGCGGGAGGTAGCCGCTCGTCACGCCCTTGGCGAACGTGATCAGATCCGGCGTGACGTCGTAGGTCTGGCTCGCGAACCAGGAACCGGTACGTCCGAAGCCACTGATGACCTCGTCGAACACGAGCAGCGCGCCATGGTCGTCGCAGAGCCGACGGAGGCCTTCGAGATAGCCGTCTGGCGGGGTGTACACCCCACCCGCGCCCTGCACGGGCTCGGTGAGAACCGCGGCGATTCGATCGCCGTGCTCGGCGAAGAGGCGGGCGGCGGACTCGATGTCGTCGCCCTCCATCTGCTCGATGCCGGGCACCATCTCGCCCCAGCCCTTGCGGTTGAGCGGCAGGCCCTGGGCACTGGTGCCGCCGAAGTTCACCCCGTGGTAGCCGCGGTCACGGCGGATGATGATCTGACGGTCGCTGCCATCGTCGCCCTCGCTCCCGGCGGTGCCGGCGCGGAGCTGGGCCACCAGGCGGCTGATCTTGAGCGCGGAGTCGACGGACTCGGAGCCCGAACTGCAGAGGAAGACGCGGCCGTCGGGGTGCGGCGACAGTGAGCGAATACGGTCGGCCCCGGCCTCCGCCGGACCGTTCGTGAAGGGGTCGAACGTGCTGTACGTGTCGAGTTCGCGCATCTGGGCGCTGATCGCGTCGATGATCTCCGCCCGCCCGTGGCCGACGTTGCAGTACCAGAGCGACGCCAGGGCATCGATGTAGCCGTTACCGTCGTCGGCGTAGACGCGCACGCCTTCGGCCCGTACGAGTTTGCGGAACTGCTCCTTGGCGGGTGGGGCGAAGGAGTGCAGGAGGGCGGGGGTGGTCATGTCGGATCCTCCGTGGTGGGCTCGCGATAGTCGGGGTTGTGCCACACGATCATGGACGCCCAGTTGTCGACCCTGGGGTCGGTCAGATAGTTCGCCAGCACGCCGATCGCCTCGAAGCCGGCACCGAGCTGGAAGGTGAGGGTCGGATCGGTGAGTTCACCCGCCTTCACCCGTTCGACATAGTCGGCGGCGGACATCGCGTGCTTGTGGTCGGCGTAGCCGGGCAGCACGCCGCCCGCGATGATGCCGCGTAGGTTGAGATCGCGGCACACCTGCTTGCGCAGGTCGTAGAGCCGGGCGCCGATACCGAGGCGGCGATAGTCGGGGTGCACGGAGATGTCGGTGCCGTAGTACCACTCGCCGTCCGGGTCGTCTCCGGAGCCGTCGCCGTGGGGGAACAGCTCCTCGAACGTGTGCTGGTAGTCGGTCAGGTCGAAGTTCACCCGGACACCGCACCCCATCGCCACGGGCACGTCGCCATCGAGCACGACGAAGCTTCCGTCCGGGAAGTCGCTCGCCAGCTCGCGGAGTTCGTCGGCGTCGTACAGGTCCTCGGGGTCGGTCGACGGGAAGGAAGCGAGTTCGATCGCTTCGAGCGCCTCGGCCCAACGGGGCTCGATCGGCACGAAACGAAGCGTGTCCGGCGTGCGTTCAGCGGTCCCCACACGCCGATCGTATGAGCTGGCCCCCGATGGCGCCTGCATACTCCGATCCGTCGCCCTGGCGCGCCCCGG
>BQJV01000482.1 GCA_021604885.1 Acidimicrobiales bacterium | reverse complement strand
AGGGTGAGTCGATCGCCGGTTCGGTTCTCGAAGAGCTCCGTGAGGGCGTATTGCAGGAGAGGGAGGGCGCCGGGCTCCGTCCCGAGATCACGGAGGATGAGGGGCACCAGGCCGTCCTCGATCGCCAGGCCCACGCTCTCGGCCGGTTGCACGATCGCGTCTCGCAGGCCGTGTTCGTCGGGCAGGGTCAGCGCCACAAGCCCCTGCTGCACGAGTTCCCCGAACGCCGGGTAGGCGAGCGGACGGTCGAAGAAGTCGGCCCGCATGGTGATCACGACCCTCAGCCGACTGCGGGGGTCGTCGAGTGCGTGCACGAGGCTGTCGAGAAAGAGCCGACGTCGCTCCTCGTTCTCGACGTTGGAGAAGAGTTCCTCGAACTGATCGATCACGAGGACGAATTCGGACTCGTCGGTCGGCAGCGACGATTTGAGGACGCGGGCGAGGCCGCGTTCACCGGCGAGCAGTTCGTCGACGCTGGCATCCCGACCCACGGCGACCCGCTGGATCGCGTCGGCCAGTTCTTCGAACGGGAACGCCCCTGGGAACATCTGCGCGATGAGATAGCGGCCCGGTGCGTCGGCGGCGAGTCGGGTTGCGAGCCCGGCGCGCACCACGCTGGATTTGCCCGATCCGCTCGGCCCGACGACAGCGACGAGGCGGCGGGTGGCGAGCATGTCCTCGAGTCGGTCGACGACGTCGCCTCGTCCGTAGAAGTCGCCGGCGTCTGCGAGCTGGAACGCCCGGAGCCCCTTGTAGGGGTTGCGCAGGTCGGTTCGAGCCGGGTCTTCGGTCGATGGCGTCGACGATCCGACCGCCTCGTGCAGTACGCGGGCAACCTGGTCGGCGGAGGTCAGTCCGCCGGCCGTCGCATGCGAGAGCGCGGCGCGCGCCGGGCTGTCGTTCGGAAGAAGCCCCTCGACCAGCGCGGCGAAGTCCGCGATGTCCGCAACGTTGGCTCCCGACATGCGGTCCTCGCCGATGCCGAACCCGGTGAGGTAGGCGTCGCCGGACCGCGTGACCAGCACGCTGTCGAGATCGATCCGTCCGTGCGACACGCCGCCTCGGTGGGCCGCGCTGAGTGCGCCGCCCACCTGGTCGGCGATCTTCGTGATGGTGGCGATCGTGGGTCGCTCATCGGTGATCAGGGCCGAGAGCGGCGTGCCGTCCACCCAGCGCAGGACGATGTGCGCGGCGCCCGGCTCCCGCCAGGTGTCGACGACGTAGAGCACGTTGGGGTGATCGATGCGGCCGAGTCGCTCGGCGTCGTCCTCGAAGCGGGCGATGAACTCGCTGCGATCGACGTGGGGTCCAGTGATCGCGTGGATCATCACCTCCCGCCCGACCGAGCGTTGATACCCGCGATGGGTGGTGACGTCGGCGCTGTGACGGAGGGTGTCGCGCAGCTCGTAGCCCCGTATCGCCCTCGGCGTGGTCGAGGCCGCCGGGGCGGTGCCGGCCAGATCGGGATCGTTCTGGAGGATGCGCCGTTCCAGATCCTGGAGCTCGGCGCTCGGGTCGATGCCCAGCTCGTCGACCATCGCGCGCCGAGCCTGCTCGTAGGTGCGCAACGCATCGCCGTGCCGGCCGGATCGATACAGCGCCAGCATCAGCTGACCCCAGAACCGTTCGCGGAACGGATGCTCGCGCGTGAGGGCCACGAGTTCGCCGATCACCGCCTCGTGCGATCCCGATCTCAGGTCGGCCTCGATGCGGTCCTCGAGGGCGTGCAGGCGTGCTTCTTCGAGTTCGGTGATGGGGGCCATGAGTGCCGGCTCGAGTTCGAGGTCGCTGTAGGCGTTGCCCTCCCAGATTCCCAACGCGGTCGTGAGAAGTTCTGACGCCCGTGCGGGGTCGGTGTCGAGCAGTGCCCGGGCGGACTCCACACGAGTGGCGAAACTGTCCGCATCGACGGACCAATCGGTGGTGTCGAGCCGATAGCCGCTCGACTCCGTGGTCAGTCGGTCACCCAGCACGGAGCGAAGGTGGTGCACGTAGCCCTGCAGCGTCTTTCGCGCTGATGCCGGCGGATCCTCCGGCCACAGCGCGTCGATCAAGGCGGAGGTGGACATCACCCGGCCCCGGGCCGCGACGAGGGCGGCCAACACGAGCCGCTGCTTCGGTCCGCCGAGGGGCAGCCACTCGTCGCCGTCTCGTACACCGATCGGGCCGAGGACCCTGATATTCACGGGGCGACCGTAATTGCTGAGTTGCATGCCCGCAGTCTCGACGTGGACGGTTGGAACTCGGTTGGAGGGTGTTTCCCCAGCTCAACGGGACTTTCCGGCCGGCTGAGGGCCTCGCCGGTGTGGCGCTCCAACCGGTCTCCAGCGACGTTCGAGCGGGCCTCCATCCGGCGGAACGGACGGTGCGGCCATGCGCTTCTTCGCCGCCCTCACCATCAGCCTCTCGATCCTCGCCGGCCCCGCTCAGGCCCCGCCGGACGCCCTCGGCGAACGGGCGACGCTGCCCCTCGTGGCCCCGGTGTCCGCACCGGCCGTCACCGTCATCGGCGGCAACGACCGTCAGCTCGAGGTGTTGGACGACTCACTGAAGGCGTTTGCCTCCTTCGGGCTCGACCTTCCGCCGGTCACCGTGACGTTCAGCGACAGTGAAGAGCCGTGCCGCGGGAACGCCGGCTACTACGTCCCTCGCTCCAAGCAGGTGAAAGACGGGGTCGACGAGATCTACA
Organism: Acidimicrobiales bacterium; assembly: GCA_021604885.1. Taxonomy (GTDB): domain Bacteria; phylum Actinomycetota; class Acidimicrobiia; order Acidimicrobiales; family Aldehydirespiratoraceae; genus JAJRXC01. The sequence continues at coordinate 448 of BQJV01000482.1, read as the reverse complement.
TCTGCACCATGATCCGCAGCGTCGTGCTCCACGAGCTGGCCCACGCGTGGGACCGGCACTTCGGCGAGGCGGAGCGTCGCCAGGCCTTCCTCGAGCGCTGGGGTCTGGAGCGCTGGAGCGACCCTGCGGACGACTGGTACGAGCGGGGCTCGGAGCGCTCGGCCGAGACCATCGCATTCGCTCTCGCCCTGCGGGAGCCGACCGACAACCCGGACATGCTCCGCTACGTCTGCGGCTTCGAGACCATCACCGGCGTCGCTGCACCCGCCGCCGTCCAGGCGAGCGACTGCGCCTGACCGTTACGGTCGGGGTGGTTCGGCCGCGAAGAGGGCGGCGCCGAGGGCTCCGGCGTCGTCGCCGAGCTCGGCAATGCGGACCTCGACTGGCGGTCGGTGATCGGCGCCGAGGGTGACCTCGGGCAACCAGGCGGCAACACCGTCGGCGAGCG
>BQJV01000481.1 GCA_021604885.1 Acidimicrobiales bacterium | reverse complement strand
GCACGAGATCACGGCCGGACGGCTCGGGGTCGAGCGTCTCGGGATTCGGATCGATCTTCTTGGGATCGTCGTCATCGGCCATCTGCGCCAACAGGTCGGCCGGCATCGCCCCGAACCAGGCAAGCGTGGCCGATTCGCCGTCCGCCAGCTTGGCCAGCCGGACGCCTTGGCCGCCGCGACCCTTCGGCGGGAGTTCCTCGTAGGGCGTTGCCTTGAGGCCGGCAGCGTCCGTGACGATGATCGCCGCGCCGTCGCCGATCAGTGCCCCCGCTCCGACCACCGTGGCATCGTCCTTCAGCTTCATGCCGGCCACGCCGCCGGCGCCCCGGCCCTGGACGGAGATGGCGTCGGCCGGCATCCGCAGCACCTGGGCGTCGGACGCGACCACGGCGATATCGCAGCCCCCCGGGGTGACGAACGCCGCGATGACCCGGTCGTTGGCTTTCAGCGAGATCACCGTCTTGCCGCCCTTGGTGCCCATCACCTCGTCGGCCGTGACCCGTTTCGCCACACCGCGCGCCGTCACGATCGTGATCGGATCTCCGCCGGCCGTGACCAGCTCGAGGACGTCCTCGCCCTTGTTGAGGCCCAGCAGTTGCGCCGCGGGGCCGCCGCGGGTGCGGCCGTCGGCCTCGGCCACCTCACCGCCGCGCACGACGAACACCCGCCCTTCGGACGTGATCGCGGCGACCGGCGACCCGGTGGAGGTGACGACCTGCGACACCAGCAGGTCGTGTCGACCGGCGGTGGCCCGCTTGGCGCCCTCGGTCGCCGCTCGGCCGATGTTGCCCGACGTCGACAGTGTGACGACGCACGGCTCGTCGGAATCGGGATCGAACGTGGCGGCGATCTCGGTCGGCTTCTCGAACACCGGGATCTCGTCCGCCGAGATGACCTCGGAGCGACGGTCCACGCCGTGCTTCTCGACGAGTTCGGCGAGCTCCTTCAACACCAGCGTCCGCCGCCGGGTCTCCGACTTCAGCAGGGCGTTGTAGCCCTCGATGTCGGCGCGCAACCCGGCCGCTTCCTCCTCGAGCTCGAGCTTGGCGAGCGCGGTCAACCGGCGCAGCGGCATGTCGAGGATGTGGGCGGCCTGGACCTCGCTCAGGTCGAACCGTTCGATGAGCCGCGTACGCGCCTCCGCGGCATCCTGCGAGCTGCGGATGATCTGCACGACCTCGTCGATTGCATCGAGCGCGATGAGGAGGCCCTCGAGGATGTGGAGCCGATCCTGCGCCTTCGCCAGGCGGTACTCGGTGCGGCGGACGATCACCTCGAGGCGATGGTCGATGTAGTGGCGGCACAGGTCGTAGATGCCGAGCGTCGTGGGCACGCCGTTGACCAGCACGACGTTGTTGACGCCGAAGGTCTCCTCCAACGGACTCAACCGGTAGAGCTCCTGCAGGACCGCCTGCGGGTTGACCGCCGGCTTCACGTCGATCTGGATGCGCAACCCGTTCATGTCGCTGAGATCCGCGATGCCCGAGATCCCGATGACCCTCCCCGAGTTCGCGAGCTCCTGCACCTTGCCGATGACGCGCTCGGGACCAACGAGGTAGGGCAGCTCGGTGACCACGATCGCCTGACGCGAACGGGTGACCTGTTCGACATGGGCCTTCGCCCGGATGCGGAACGAACCACGCCCGGTCTCGTAGGCGTCGCGCAGGCCCTCGTCCACGACGATGCCACCGGTCGGGAAGTCCGGTGCGGGGAGCACCTTCATGAGCTCGTCGACCGTGGGCTTCGGTCGCCGCTGGGTCATCACGAGCTTGATGACCTTCTCGACCTCCCGCAGGTTGTGCGGCGCCATGTTGGTGGCCATGCCGACGGCGATGCCGCTGGTGCCGTTGACGATGATGCTGGGAAGCGCGGCCGGCAGGACGACCGGCTCCTCGCCCTCGCCGTCGTAGGTCGGACGGAAGTCGACCGTGTCCTCGTCCAGCTCGCGGACCATGTCCATCGCCGCATCGGACAAGCGGCACTCGGTGTAGCGGGCGGCGGCCGGCGGATCGTCGAGCGAGCCGAAGTTGCCCTGCGGGTCGATGAACGGGACCATCCGGGAGAAGTCCTGCCCCATGCGCACGAGCGTGTCGTAGATCGCGCCGTCACCGTGGGGGTGGTAGCGACCCATGGTGTCGCCGACGATGCGGGCCGACTTCCGGAACGGCGTATCGGGCCGCACACCCATCTGGAGCATGGACCACAGGATCCGCCGCTGCACCGGCTTCAGGCCGTCGCGCACGTCCGGGATGGCACGGGAGGTGATGACCGAGAGCGAGTACGCCAGGAACGACTCGCTCATCTCCTCCGCGACGGGCACGTTGACCACTTCGCGGGCGTAGTTGGGCTCGAATTCGAGCTGTCGGGACATGGCGTCGACCGTAGTGGCGCCGAGTGACAGCCGGGGTTACCCCAGGCGGGCATTCCAGGCATGTGCAAGAGCCGCCGGGAGCATCGTTGCCCCGCGCTCCGTCAACGCACCATCGACCGTCACGCCGAGCCGCTCCCAGGTCTCGGCCACGACCGCGAACGCCCACTCGATGCGGGCGCGGTCGGCCTTCGGAATCGTGCTCGTCACCTCCGGACACCGGTTGACGAAGTCCACGAGCACCGACCCGTCGATCACCGTGCCGACGCCCGCGCGCACGAGTCCGAGGACGGCCCCGAGCCAGTCCGCCCACTCGAGGATCACCACGGCGTCACGTTCGGCCGGCGCCAACGGCGCGAGCGTGGACGGCGCCACGAGCTCGGCCAGTTCCAGCATCTCGACCGGCACGGAGCCCGCCGACTCGGCCATCGCCGTCGCCTGGGGCAGCGCCTGCAGCAGGACCGAGCGCGCGTAGGCATCGTCCTCGGGGTCGCGCTCGGGGACCGACGGCACGTCCTCGGCCGCGGCGACCGGGGCGTCGATGTCCTCGCCGAGCATCGATCGCAGTCGAGCGGCGAGCAGGTGCCCGTTGACGACCGCACTCGGACGGGGGCGATCGGTGGACGCCATGGCGTCGGCCACCCGCCGAGCGAGCCCGCCCGGTCCGCCGGCGTGCTCGTCGACCTCGATCTGGGCGTCCTCCTCCTCGAGCACGTCGAGCAGGTCGCCGGGCCCGACGGCGACCTCACCGATCGTCTCGCCGTCGCCGGTCGGCACGAGGTCGACG
>BQJV01000480.1 GCA_021604885.1 Acidimicrobiales bacterium | reverse complement strand
CACGATGACGCATGACGAGGCGGTTGCCGCGTTCACGGGTGGACTGGCGCCGTGCGACGACGTGGAGCCGTTCGCGGGGTCGGATCGACTGCGGCCGGACGGGCGACCGAAGCCCGAGTTCCGCGCCGAGCTGCGGCGGATTCCGAATCTGCGCAACGCCGGCCTGTGCATCGTCGCGGTGCTCTATCCGTTCGTCACGGTCGGCGCGGCCGTCCGGCTCGACCATCCGGTCGCATGGGTCGCCGCCTTCTTCGTCATGGGCGCCTACTTCCAGCGTTCCGCCACGCTGTTCCACGAGGCGGCGCACCGGTTGCTGTTCAGCAATCGCACACTCAACGACTGGGTCGGCGAACGGTTCTTCGGTTGGCTGCCGTTCGGCACCGGCGAGGACGGCTACCGCAAGTCACACTCCCAGCACCATCGCGACGAGTTCGGCGAGAAGGAACCCGACTTCCTCCTCTACGCCAACTACCCGCTCACCCGCGCGTCGCTGCGGCGCAAGCTCGTGCGCGACGCCGTCGGCATCTCGGGATGGAAGAACCTCAAGCCGACCATCGTCGGGCTGTTCACCCCCGGCCGCCGAATGCGGGCCCTGCGCTTCTGGGCCGGCCAGCTGATCGTTTTCGCCATCTTCCTCGCGTTCGGCCACCCGTGGCTCTACCTGTTCCTGTGGTTCCTCCCCTGGATGACCTACTGGCGGGTGGCGAACCGCCTGCGGGCGCTCGCCGAGCACGCGGGAATGACCCGCTCGTCGGATCGCCGCCTCACGTCGCATCACATCCGCCAGGGGTTCCTCTCGAAGCACGTGTTCCTGTCCCAGTCGATCGGGTTCCATCTCGCGCACCATGTCGATTCCGGCGTGCCGATGGCGAACCTCCCGACGCTCCAGCGGGCCCTGGAGGAGGACGGCTACGTGACCGACGCGATCACCCACGACGGGTACTGGGCGTTCTGGCGCACACTCGTTCGCTCGACCGACTGATCCGTGGCGAGCCTCTCCGCCCGCAGCGTCGTCGCGTCGACCCTGCTCGGCACACTTCCCCCTCGGCTGCCGGGTCGACTCCTCGTCGCGTTCGCGGAGGAGTTCGGCATCAATCCCGGCACGACCAGAGTCGCGCTCAGTCGCATGGTCGACCGGGGCGAGCTCGTCCGTGACGACGAGAGCGTGTACCGCCTCGCCGGTGATCTGCTCGAGCGCCAGGGACGTCAGGAGGCCGGCCTCGCGCCGGTGACGCGTCCGTGGGATGGCGACTGGGAGATCCACGTTGTGCGCACCGGCGGTCGGGATGCCGCTGATCGTGCGGCGCTGCGCCGTGCCGCGGGGCACCTCGGGATGGCAGAGCGGCGAGACGGCGTCTGGATGCGTCCGGCCAATCTCGATCCGCGGCGGTTGCCCGCCGCCCGCTCGATCGTGGCCGAGCAGGCCGACCGGTTCGTCGGCCGACCCGACGGCGCACCGGCCGAGCTCGCCGCCGCGCTCTTCGATCTCGACGGCTGGTCCGCGACCGCACGCCGCCTCGTGGAGTCGATGGAGACGACGTCCGCCCTGCTGGCAGGCGACGCTGCCGTGTCGCTCGCTGACGGGTTCGAGCTCGCGGCTTCGTCGCTCCGTCATCTCGTGGCGGATCCGCTCCTCCCCGCACCGCTGTGTCCGCCCGAGTGGCCCGCCGCGGACCTGCGGGCGGCCTACGACGAGTACAACCAGGCCTACCGCGCCCGGTTGTCAGCCTTCTTCCGGACCCGCTCTAGGGTGGCCACATGAGCGACCGCTTCTACTTCCGCCAGCTGCTGTCCGGACGCGACTTCGCCACGGACGACCCGATGGCGGCGCAGATGGTCAACTTCGTCTACGCCATCGGCGACCGTGAGACCGGCGATGCGGTGCTGGTGGATCCTGCCTACGACGTGAACGGGCTCGTCGACACGCTCGAGAACGACGGCATGCGCTGCGCCGGTGTCCTCGCGACCCACTACCACCCGGACCATGTGGGCGGATCCATGATGGGCATGAAGCTCGAAGGCGTGGCCGAGTTGATGGAGCGCGTCGAGGTGCCGATCCACGTGCAGGCCGACGAGGCCGAGTTCGTCGAGAAGGTCACCGGGCTCACGAAGGCCTCGCTCGTCGAGCACCAGTCCGGCGACAAGGTGTCCGTCGGCGCGGTCGAGATCGAACTGATCCACACGCCCGGACACACACCGGGCAGTCAGTGCTTCTTCGTCGACGGACGGCTCGTCGCCGGCGACACGCTGTTCCTCGACGGATGTGGTCGGACGGACTTCCCGGGGTCCAGCCCCGAGGAGATGTACGAGAGCCTCACCCAGCGCCTCGCCCGTGTGCCGGACGACGCGGTGCTCTATCCGGGTCATCAGTACTCGGTGGAGTCGTCGGCCACGATGGGGATCACGCGGGAACGCAACATCGTGTACCGGCCCCAGACACGCGAGCAGTGGCTCGCGGTCTTCGGCAACTGAGCTCGGCGAGGCGAGGACTCAGCCGCTGAAGTCCTGCTGCCACATGTGGTGGCAGTGATCGCAGCTGTAGAACTCGACCTGGCTGAAGCGATCGAAGAGGTCTCGACGGCCGCGGCCGGCGCACTGCGGGCAGTCGGCGACCGGACGCTCCGTGTCGCGGAGGTCGATCTCCGGCTCGATCGCCTCGGCGATCGGCTCCGGCGTCGCAGTGGGAGCGGGCGCCGGTTCCGGCAGCTCGCTCGACAGCGGCACGCCTTCGATGCGTGACAGCGGCGGGAGCGGTGCCGGTCGGCGAGCCGGGGTCACGGGCGCAACTTCGGTCACGGTCGGACTCGGCAGCGATGTCTCGACCTGATCGCCGTACTCGTGACGGGCGCGGAGTCCGAGTCGCCAGCGAGGCGCGGGATCCTCCGACATGTCGTACAGGTCCGCGACCTCGGCGGCGTCGCCGAACCGGCCGCGCATCGTCGCGAGGATCGGGGCCGGGTCGGCTACGGACGTTCCGCCGGCGGAACGTTCGACTTCGAGCGCGCGGAGATCCACGACGCCGTCCTCGTCGAGCACGACGTCATCGACGCGTTCGCTCGCCGCTCGCGTCCGTTCGATCGCGGCATTTCGCAGCCGCCATGCCAGGGGTTCCGTCGGCTGGTCCATCGCATCCACCATCCTTCCCCTCCCGCCCTCCGGGAGGCG
>BQJV01000479.1 GCA_021604885.1 Acidimicrobiales bacterium | reverse complement strand
AGCCACGTCGAGGTGGCGTTGAAGCGCCGATCGAGCCGACTGGTGCCTGTCGCCGCGTCGTACAGCGTCACTTCGCCGGTCCCGGGATTCAGGACAATCACCTCGCGTCCGTCGTGGCTGATGGAGAGGTTGTAGAAGCGCTCGGGATGATCGACGCCGAACTCGGAGATGACCGCCCCCGTCCGTGCATCGTGGACGACGATCGTTTCGCCGTCCTCCATGCCGACGACGACGGGACCCTCGGTTGTGCGCTGGAGTCGGAGCGGGCCGTAGTCGCGGTTCCCCTCCAGCTCCACGAGCCGTGGGATGGGCCCCCCGAGATCCCATACTTCGTCGGCCTGCGACTCGTGGATCTGCGTCTGCGTGCCGAGGATCGGACGCATCACCGCGGCGACGTCGTCCTCTGGGAGGAGGAGGACGGTCTCGCCGTCATCGAGGTCGCCGAACTCCGGGAGGACGGTGGTGAGGCTCTGTATCCCTCCCCCACGGTCCCAGACCTCGACCCGACTCGGGTCTCCGTCGGGGATGGTGGTCCGCTGCACGACCAGCCCCTGCGGGCCGAGGTCGATGACCTTGCTCACGAGCATGTTGTCCGACGGGGCCCACTCTGTTTCGATGTTGCCGTCCTGGTCGACGATCGCGGCGCGTCCCGCGCCGGCGACCAACATGGTGCCGTTCGGCAGCGGATTCACACTGAACACACTTCTGAATCCGAGCGCCGCGAAATCGATCAACTCGCGGTCGTCCGGCCCGGTGATGATCCACAACTCCGGGGCGAGGAGCCTCGCCGCGAGGAGAGCGGAGCCGTCGGCGGACCATTTGGGCGTCCAGAGCGCCTCGTCGAGTGGGTGATGCTCGATCACGTCCACGCGTCCCTCGGTGAGCGCTGCCACGCTCCACACCTCCACACCGGCTGATGCATTGCCCACCGCGAGCCGTCCCTCGCTCGGGTGTGCCGCCATGAACAGAGGAGCTCCCTCCGTGTGCACCGTCACGCCCGGAACGGTCGCGACGAGCGAGGGCTCGAGCCCGTCGACATGGAAGACCTGGAGCGGATCGTCGGCAAGCACAAGGTGATCGTCGGACGTCCAGTGCAACGAGGACACTCCGGTGCCCCGCGGCTCCCCCCGCCCTTCGGTGACCGGCCCGAACATCCGGGTACGGAGGTCGACGATCACGACACCGTCGTCGGTTCCGAGCGCGACGCGGTCGCCAGCGGGGGCGAGCGCCGGGAGAGTCGGGACCATGTTGGAGAAGTCGAGCGGGATCGTCTCGAGCGGAGTGTTCGGGTCGGCGATGTTCCTGACCGTGAGCTCGCCCTCGCTGAACCCGAAGAACCGGTCGCTCGAGCCATCGGGCTCGATCCACGTCAGACCGTCGACCGCATCGATGCGCCCGAGGCCTTTGAGGTACGCGTGGACCAGCGCACTCATCGCCTGCGGTGACCCGGGACGGAGCCGATCGGTCTCGATCGCGAGCAGGATCGCGAGCGACTGGTCGGTCACTCCCTCGGTGACGTCCACGAGGCGCCGGACGTCGAGATCGGTGGCCAACTCCCGTGCCGCCTCCTCGACCTGCGAGGCCTCTGCTTCGGCAGTGGCTCGATGGCGGAGTGCGTCTTCGGCGCGGCGCTGTTCGCGGAAGGCGAGGAGGCCGGCGATCATCGCGACTACTGCGACCGCAGCCACCGCAGTCAGTGAGCGACGCAGGCGGCGGGTCTGGCGGCGGGCCCGCTGGACCTCCTGGTCGCGGTGGTCGCGGCTGGTGTCGAGGAAGCGACGCTCGAGGTCGTTGAGCTGATCGGTGCGGGTGTCGGCCCAACCGAGCGCGCCGTCGAGGCGGCTGCCGCGGTAGAGCTCGGCGACGTCTTCGTTCTTCGCGGCCCAGGAGACCGCGGAGGCAGACAGGTGGCGGTGGATGCGGAGTCCGTCGCGGTCGTCGTCGATCCATTCGTGGAATCGGGGCCATTCGCGGATCAACGCCTCGTGAGCCACCTCGACGGTCGGTTCGCGGGTGTCGACGTCGCGGTCGAAGGTGAGAAGTCGGCTCGTGCCGTAGGCGCTGATCGCTTCGGTCACGGCAGGGCTCGTGCCGAGTTCGCTGGTGAGGACGCGGCGGCGGGTGTCCTCGGTCTCGTCGCCGACGGTCACGAGCCGACTGAACAGCAGACGGGTTCCTTCCTGGCCGGCGGTGGTCAGGCTGTCGTAGATCGTTTCGGCTCGTCCGGCCAGGGTTCCGGCGATGCCGCCGAGGTCTTCGTAGAGCTGGTGGGTGAGCCGCCCCTGACCTCGGTCGTAGAGCTCGGCCAGCGTGTACTGCAACAACGGGAGCGCGCCGGGTTGCTCGGCGACGTCGGCAGTGATGCGGGCCACCAGTCCGTCCTCGAACACCGCCCCGGCTCGTCGGGCCGGCAACGCGATCGCCTCGGCCAACTGATCGGACGCCATCGGGGTGACGATGATCGTCGAGGCCTTCACCCGGTCGGCAACCCGGGGGTCGGCGAGGGGGCGATCGTAGAAGTCGGCGCGGATGGTCGCGACGACCCGGAGTCGGGAGTGGGGGTCGTCGACGGCGGCGAGGAGTGCCGCCAGGAACGCCGCCGATTCGTCGGCGTCGGCGGTGAGCGTGAACAGCTCCTCGGCCTGATCGAGGACGAGTAGGAGCTCGGTGTCCTCGCCGGGAAGGATCCGCTTGACAACGCCCGCGATGCCGTCCGGTCCGTCGGTGAGCTGCTCGATCAGTCGCGGGGGTGGGTTGACGGCAATGCGGAGCAGCGCCGCCTCGAGTTCGGCGAACGGTGACGCCCCCGGCATGACCGTGGCGACGAACCAGTCGGCCGAATCGTCGACGGCACCCTCGCGCAGCGAGGGTACGAGTCCCGCTCGCACCAGGCTCGACTTCCCTGACCCGGACGGACCGACGACGGTGAGCAATCGCCCGCTCGGACCGTCGCAACGCAGCACATCGAGCATCTCGTCGACAAGGGCGGTCCGGCCGAAGAAGTCGCTCGCGTCGGCCTCGTGGAATGCGCGTAGACCTTTGTAGGGATTCGGTCCGGGCTCAGCGGCGGGGACGGTGGGAGCCACAGAACGCGACCGCTCGGGCGCGACGGCGGCGGCGAACGCGGACGCAAACTCCTGGGCCGACGCGTAGCGGCCCATCACCGATTTCGC
>BQJV01000478.1 GCA_021604885.1 Acidimicrobiales bacterium | reverse complement strand
CGACCGGAGGATGGTCGGCTCGTCGCTGTAGCTGCGGCCCGTGGCGCCTGGGCCGCCACAGAAGAGGGTGTCACCCGAGACGACCCGGCCGGCGCCGGTGTCGTGGAAGCAGCAACAGCCCGGGGAATGGCCGGGGGTGTGGATGATGCCCACCTCGTGTCCGCCGGCGGACAGGATGGTGCCGGGCACGACCTCGCCGTCGGGGTCGGCGTCGGGGTAGACGGCGTCCCACAGCATCCGGTCATCCGGGTGCAGCAGGATCGGCGCGTCGACGGCGTCGCGCAGTGCCGCAGCCGCGTTGATGTGGTCGTTGTGGCCGTGGGTCAGCACGATCGCGGAGACGCGCCGCCCGTTGACGGCATCGACGATCGGTTCGTGGTCGTGGGCCGCGTCGAAGATCATCACCTCGCGGTCGTCGCCGACGAGCCAGATGTTGTTCGTGACCTCCCACTCGCCGCCGTCAAGAGCGAAGATGCCGTCGGTCGTGACGAGTTCGATTGCCATCGCGTCAGATCTCGACGACGGAGCGGAGCACTTCGCCCCGTTCCATCTTGTGGAACGCCTCTTCGACGTCCTCCAGCGAGATCGTCTCGGACACGAACCCGTCGAGGTCGAGCCGCCCCTGCTGGTAGAGATCGATGAGCATGGGGAAGTCACGTGACGGGAGGCAGTCGCCGTACCAACTCGACTTCAGCGCACCGCCACGACCGAAGACCTCCTGGAACGGGAGCGTGATCTCCATCTCGGGCGTGGGCACGCCGACGAGCACGACGGTGCCGGCCAGGTCGCGGGCCTCGAAGCACTGCTTGTAGACGTGGGGGAGACCGATGGCGTCGATGCAGACGTCGGCGCCGAAGCCGTTCGTGTACTCCTGGATCTTCTCGACGGCGTCCTCGTTGGTCGAGTTCACCGTGTGGGTCGCGCCGAAGCCCTTGGCCCATTCGAGCTTCTGGTCGTCGATGTCGACGGCGACGATGGTCGACGCCCCGGCGAGCTTCGCCCCGGCGATCGCGGCGTCGCCGACCCCACCACAGCCGAAGACGGCGACCGTGTCACCGCGGCTGACGCCGCCGGTGTTGATGGCCGCACCGATGCCCGCCATGACGCCGCAGCCGAGCAGACCGGCGGCGGCCGGAGATGCGCTCGGGTCGACCTTCGTGCACTGGCCCGCGGCGACGAGCGTCTTCTCGGCGAACGCGCCGATGCCGAGCGCGGGGGACAGCTCCGTGCCGTCCTCCAGCGTCATCTTCTGCTCGGCGTTGAAGGTGCTGAAGCAGAGGTGCGGCGTGCCCTTGTTGCACGCACGACAGTTGCCGCAGACCGCACGCCAGTTGAGGATCACGAAGTCGCCGGCCTCGACCTCGGTGACGCCATCACCGACGGATTCCACGATGCCGCTCGCCTCGTGGCCGAGCAGGAACGGGAACTCGTCGTTGATGCCGCCCTCGCGATAATGGAGATCGGTGTGGCAGACGCCGCACGCCTGGATCGCGACGACGGCCTCGCCGGGACCGGGATCCGGGATCACGATGTTCTCGATCGTGACCGGCTCACCGACCGCCTTGGCCACCACACCTTTGACCGTCTGCGCCATGTCGTCTGCCCCCCGAGGCTTTGTCGAAACGCGAAACCGTAGTGCGGACCGAGTCGACGCGTCGACGCCCGGCTGGTGTCGTGCTCTCGACCTGCCGGGTCGGCTAGCCGGCGACGAGGAGCGGTTCGACGCGATCCCAGGTGCCGGGGACGACGCCTAGCATCTCTTCGCGGCCGACGGCTTCGAGGTCGTCAAACTCCAGGCCGGCGAGCTCGTCCACGATCGCGTCGTAGTCGTCGTGCAGGACCCGGTTCGACGGGTCGAGACCGCTGACGATCGCGAGCCCGGTCGGCTCGACGTCGACTGTCGTGACCGTGAGGTCGGAACGGTGGCGCCGGAGGGCTACGACGACCTTCCAGACGTCGCCGGACCACACCACCGTGGAGCGGTCGCGAGACGCGGTCTTGGCGTCGATCGGGAGGCAGTCGTGGATCATGATGATGCCGTCTGCGTGGGAATGGGACTCGACGTTGGCGACGTCGCGCAGGGTCTGCTCGTGGAGATGGAGGCCGTCGACGAAGGCGAGGTCGATCGGACCGCCCAGCAGACCGACGAGCTCGGGGTCGGCGAAGAAGTCATCGGATGTCGCCGGCACGATGACCGTGTTCTCCGGCGGGTTCTCGACCTTCGGCTCCGGATCGACGCCGACGGTGCGGGTGCCGGGACGCACGAAGGAAAGCGAGTGACCCTCGTGCACGCCGATCTCGAGATAGCGCTCGGGCTGCACGATCTCGTGCGCCCGGCGGAGGAGCCCGTAGTAGGTGGAGATGTCGGTCATCGATCGCGTTCGTTCCCTGTTTGGAGCATTAGGCCGTGCGGCGCCAGTGCACGCCAGTCCAGTCGACGGAGACGATCTCATCGGTGATGCCGTGGCGATCGCGATAGTCGGTGCACGCCTGGCGACACGGCTCCCAGGCGCCGTAGTCGTCGACGATCACGTACCCGCCGACGGAGAGCTTCGGGTAGAGCGCCTCGAGAGCGTCCGTCGTCGACTCGTACATGTCGCCGTCGAGGCGCAGGATGGCGAGCTGCTTGATCGGCGCTGCCGGGAGCGTGTCGCGGAACCAGCCCTCGAGGAACTGCACCTGCTCGTCGAGGAGGCCGTAGCGGGCGAAGTTTGACCGCACCTGATCCGCGGACACTGCGAGCGTCGGCACGTCGCTCATGTCGTGGCCGACGTCCTGGGGGAATGTGTCGGCGTCGGGGGCGGGGAGGCCCTGGAAGCTGTCGGCGACCCACACGCGTCGGCCGGTGTCGCCCCAGGCGTCGAGCATCCCGCGCATCAGGATCGTCACGCCGCCGCGCCAGACGCCCGTCTCGATGAAATCACCGGGGACGCCGTCGGCGAGCACCGAATCGACACACCGTCGCACATCGGCGAGCCGCTGACGGCCGACCATGGTCTCGGCGGCGGGCGGCCAGTCGTTGCCGTCCTCCCGCTTGGCCGCGTCGCCGCCGCGACGCGTGAGTCGCCAGCCCTGCGAACGCAGCGTGGAGAGGAGCTCCTCGCTGTCGCCCGGCCAGTCGGCGAGATCGACGTCATGCGCCTCCTCGTCGAGGAAGAGTTCACGCGTGAGACATCCCATG
>BQJV01000477.1 GCA_021604885.1 Acidimicrobiales bacterium | reverse complement strand
AGTACTTCTCCCGCAGCGCCTGGCCGGTGGCGCTGGTCGCGCTGGTCGCGCAGGCCACGCTCGTGCGGCCTCGGCCCCGTCTCTTCGCCGCTGGTGCGCTGGCCGGTGGGGTCGCGGGCGTGGCGGCAGGTGCGCCCTGGTCGGGCGTCGCGCTCGCCACCGCCGCCGGCGCCGCTCTGGTCGTCGCCGGCGCTGCGCTCGTGGGCAACCGCCGCCGCGCCGCCACGCACCTCGGTCACGCCGGGATCGCTCTGCTGCTGCTCGGCGTCGCTGGCACCACGGCGACGGTCGAGGACCAGGTCGGTCTGTTTCCGGGGAGGCCTGCCGAGGCGGCCGGCCACATCATCGAACTCGAGTCGCTCGACGTCCGTGAGCTCGACGGGGACCGGCGGGCGGTGGAGGCCCACCTTCTCGTCGACGGCGTGCGGATGGTGCCGAGCCTCGTCGCCCACGAACGCGTCGGCGTGCTCCTGGCGGAGACGGCGCTCGATCAGCGCTGGACCGGCGACGTGCAGGTGGTGCTGCGTGACGGGTCCGACGGGTTCGCCGTGGTCGACGTGCGGGACCGGCCCCTGGCGTCGCTCATCTGGATCGGCGCCGCGCTCATGCTGGCGGGTCTTGGCCTGACCCTTCGCCCCGCTTCCGCCGCAGCAACTCACCGACGGTCGTCTCCGGCTCCGGTGTCGCCGGCGGCTCGTCACGTGGCTCGGGCTTCTCGCGGGCCGGACGATCGGGTCGACTCGGGAGCGTCGGCAGCGAGAGCGACACCGCCGGGGCCCGCACCGCCAGACGACTGAGGGCGATGGCGATCGGCCAGAGCAGGATCGCGGCGAGCAGGAACCAGTTCGCCAGGTCGATCTCCCGAGTGCCGACCGCGAGATCGGCGACGTCGAAGGCCTGGGCCGGTTCGATGGCGCCCCGCCCGCCCGACAACTCGGAGAGACGGAGCATGGCCTCCGGCTCCGGTGCGCCGGGGAGGTACTCGGGCGCGAAGGTCGAGTTCGTGATCGTCGACACCGACAGCACGCCCTCACCGGCGGCCTCCACCGCGGCGCCGACGGCGAACGTGCCCACCTGGTCGAGGGTGATCTCCGCCTCGAACCGGGCGCCCGCGGTGCGCTGGAGCGGGATCTCCACGGTCGTGCCGTCGGGCTGGGTCACCCGGGCGATGGCTTCGGCCCCCTCGGGGAACGTCTCGGCTCCCTCGACCAGGATCGACATGGACTCCTGTCCGACGGTGGCCGTGACCGATCCCGCACCGACACCGGCCGGGAACGTGTCGCGCACGACCCGGTTCCAGAAGTCGACGTAGCCGTCCCACTCCGTCCAGAGCTGGCCCCAGCGTTCGCCGCTGTCACTGCTCCAGGCCGACACGGTGCCGATGCCGGTCTGCCAGGTGGTGAGGAGGGGGTCGCGGTCCGGCCCGATGCGCAGCAGCGTGCGGGCCGTGGGCTTCTCGGTGGTGCCGACGTAGCCGAGCAGGGCGGGGGAGGAGGTGAGGTTCTCGACGACCTCGGAGGCGGTGGTGATCTCGGGGAAGAACTGGCCCTCCGTCACGAAGTCGCGGCTGGCGATCACCGCTTCCTCCATGAGGATCTCCGGGATCTGCTGGAGATCGCGGCCCGGGTAGAAGCGGCCCTGGCCCTGCGTGGCGATCGCCTCCAGCTCGTCGGCCGCGCCCTCGCCGGTGGCCACGACCGACACAGTGATGCCCTCGGCTGCGAGCTCGCCGGCTTCGGTGGCGAGGTTGTCGAGGGCGGACACCTCGGTGAAGCCGTCGCTGAAGAAGATGATGTGCTTGAGACTCGCCTGACTCTCCCGCAGCGCGTTGGCCGCGGTCATCAGCGAGGTGGTGACGTTCGTGCCGCCCGACGGGAACAGGCGGTTGAGTCCGGCGGTGACGACCTCCTCGCTCGGGAGCTTCTGGAGATCGATGACCCACTGGTCGAACGAGTTGAAGGCGAGCACGCCGACCTCGTCGTTCTCGCTGAGCGCGTCGATCGCCCGCGCCGCGCCGGAGCGGGAGATGTCCGTCTTGTTCGATCCGCCGTCCGGCCGGTCGCCGGCGAACCCGCCCTCGCTGCAGTGGCAGTTCCCCATCGACCCGCTCGTGTCGATGGCGAGGACCTCGGCGACGGTCTGGCGCCGCTCGGGATCGAGGATCTCGCTCACGACCGGGAGCAGCTCCTCGAGCTCGCTGTCGAGATAGCCGCCGAGGCCGTAGCTGCGCTCGCCGCCGATGACGAGGAGGCCGCGGCCGAGGTCGCGGCTGATGATGCCGAGCTGCTCGATGTGCTCGTCGGTCAAGGCCCGCTCCTCCACGTCGACCAGCACGACGGCGCGATACGTGGCCAGTTCCTCCAGTGCGGGGATCGTGGAGGGACTCACCGTGTCGACCAGCAGTTCGCCCGCCTCGAGCGCGGTGCGCAGCGTGGTGCTGTCGCCCGCCTGGCCCTCGATGATCAGGACGCGGGCCGGTCCCTCGACCCGCACGGCACTGAACGCACTGTCGTTCTGGACGATCTCGTCGCCCGGCGCGGCGACCTGGATCTGGTAGCGGTCGACGCCGTCCTCTTCGGCCTCGCGCTCGAACGTGACGGTGGTCGCGCCCGGTTCGACCTCGACGATGCGCTCCTCGACGAGATCCCCGTCCGCCAGCAGACCGACGACGACCGTGGCCGGATCGGTGGCGTCGAGGGTCGCGGTGATCGTGTAGGTCTCGCCCTCCTGGACGGCCCCGGGGGCATCGACCGACACGATGGCGACGTCGACGCCGGACTGACGGCCGACCGGTACGACGTCGATCTGGATGCCGGCGTTGCCGAGGATCGAGGCTTCGAGCTCGCCGTCGCCGGTGGTGAACCGGCCGTCGGAAAGCATCACGATCCGGCGGCGGGCGTCGGTCGGGAGAACGGCGCCGGCGAGGCGGAGGGCACGCTCCGGGTCGGTCGCGGCGGCGTCGATCTGCACAGCCGGGACGCCGAGCGAGTTGTCCTGCTGCAGGGTGGACTCGAGGCGGGCATCGGCGCCGAACAACGCCACGGCGCTGCGCACACCGCCGGGTTGGGCGTCCAGCGCGTCCTGCACCCATTCGATGCTCTCGCTGCGGCCGCCGGTACTCAACGAGTCCGACGCGTCGATCAGGAACACCGTGGCGACCTCGCCTGCGGGCCGGTTGATCG
>BQJV01000476.1 GCA_021604885.1 Acidimicrobiales bacterium | reverse complement strand
GCGGAGCTGCGCTCGCAGATGGCGCACGTCCTGCTCGAGCTCTGCGACGGTTCGCCGCAGCTCGACGATTTCCTCGTCGGCCATCAACTCTCCTTCTCGGCGGCGCGCCTCTCGGCCTCGGCGGCGCGACGGGCACGGCGCTCGACCATGTCCTCGCGATAGGCCGTGACGACCTCGCCGGCGTCGCCCCACATCACCTGGCGGCCCGCGTCGATCCAGAGGACGACATCACACCGGCGCTTGATCGTCGACAGCGAATGGCTCACCAGGAACACCGTGGAGGCACCGTCGACCAGTTGCGAGACCCGTTCGTTGCTGCGGTCCTTGAACTCCTCGTCACCGACGGCGAGCGCCTCGTCGACCAACAGGATGCGGGGTTGGACGGCCGTGGACACCGCGAACTGCAGCCGCGCCTTCATCCCGGACGAGTAGGTCTTGAACGGGCGGTCGATCGCCTTGTCGATGCCGGCGAACTCGATGATCTCGTCGAGCTGCTCGAGCATGGACTTCCGGCTCGCGCCGAGCGCCGTTCCGCCGAGCACGATGTTCTCCCGGCCGGTGAGATCCCCCTTCAGCGCGGCGCCGACCCCGAGCAGAACGGGGAAGTCCGTCACCTGGATCGACCCGGCCCGCACCGGCATCAACCCGGCCACAGCGCGAAGCAGCGAACTCTTGCCGGAACCGTTCCGACCGATGACCCCCACGGTCTGGCCCTCGTAGGCGGTGAACGACACGTCGTCGACGGCGACGACGAAGCGCCCGCTGTCGGCAGCCTTCTTCGCCTTGCGCGACTGGCGACCGGCCACGCGGTAGGCCACCTGGACATGGTCCACGACCACCGCCGGATTGCGCTCAGACACCGCCGTACTCCAGCTCGTGGCGGCGGAAGAACCACAGCGCGACGATCACGACGCCGACGGCCCACGCGATCCCGACCAACCACCGCCAGCCGGAGGTCGTGCCCTCGAGGAGCGCGTCTCGTCCGATGGTGAGGTACACGTTCGCCGGGTTGGCCTCGAACAGGACACGCCACTCGTCACCGAGCTTGTCCTCCACCCGGGTGATCGGATACAGCACGCCCGACATGTAGAACCACAGCCGCAAGAGGAACGGCAGCAGCTCGTCGAGGTCACGGAATCGCACCGTCGCCCGTGAGGCAGCGAGGGCGAGGCCCGCGTTGAAGACGAGCTGGACCAGCACCAGCGGGACGAGCAGGAACCATGTCGCGCTGAACGGTTCACCGGTCGCGATGACCACCGCGACGATGACGACCACCGACGGCAGGAAGATGAGGAGTTCGGCGAGCACCGTCGCGATCGGCAACACCACCCGCGGGAACCGGATGCTCTGGAGCAGCGAACGGTTGTTGAGGATCGCGCGGGCACCCGACGACATCGACTTGCGGGTGAACGTGAACATGAACACGCCGATGACGAGGAAGCCGAGATAGTTCTCGAGCCCGCGGGTCACGTCGAAGAGCACCCCGAAGATCAGGTAGTAGACGCCGACGAGCAGGGCCGGGTTGAGGATCTGCCACAGACTGCCGAGCGCGGTGTCGACATGGTGGGCTCGAGCGTCGGCGCGCGCCAGCGAGGTCGCGAAGTCGCGATAACGCCAGCTCTCCCGCAGATAGGCCGCGGTGGAGGGCACCTCCCCGACGTGACGCAGCGCAGTCATGTGGTCCTCGCCATGCGCCGAGAGGCTAGCGGGTGCCCGCAGGGCCCCGATCCGCGACCGGTAACGTGAGGTCGATTTCGACGGAAGGAGCGACCGCGTGGACCGGCCATGTGTGATGTTGTGCACCGCGAACGGCGTCGGCCTCGGTCACCTCTCGCGCATGATGGCGATGGCGCGCGAGCTCGAATCGCGCGCCGATGTCGTCATCTTCACGCTCTCACAGGCCGTCGCGATACCGGTCGAACACGGATTCCACACGGAGTTCGTCCGCTCGCCGGAGTACGGCCAGGTGAGCGGCAGCGAATGGAACGCGTTCTACGCCCGCCGACTCTCGGGGATGATCGATCTCTACCAACCGTCGGTGATCGTCTTCGACGGGTCGCACCCCTACAGCGGCCTGTGCAAGGCCGCCCGCGACCATCCCGACCGGCACTGGGTCTGGTGTCGGCGGGGCATGTGGCGCGAGGGCGCCGGCCATGCGGCGATCGATCGCACCGACAGCTTCTCGTTGATCCTCGAACCCGGCGAGTACGCCCGCGACTACGACATCGGCCTCACCTCACGTCGCCGCGAGGAATCGCTCGAGGTCGGCCCGATCACGTTCGGTACCCCGAGCGCCGTCATCCCCCGTGCCGCGGCCCGCGCCGAGCTCGGACTCGATCCGGATCGGCCCGCCGCCCTGCTCCAGCTCGGCGCGGGCCAGATCAACGACGTCGCGTCCCTCAGCGGCAAGGTGATGTCCGCCCTGCGCCGACGCGACGACGTCCAGATCGCCGTGGCCGAGAGCATCCTCGTGCGCGACCCGGTGGCGTTGCCGCCGGACGTCGTGCGGGTCCAGCGCTACCCGTTGGCGTGGTACGTCGACGCGTTCGACCTCTCCTTCATGGCCTCGGGCTACAACTCGTTCCACGAGGCACTGTCCCTTCGCCTGCCGACGCTCTTCATTCCCAACCTCAATACGAAGATGGACGACCAGGGCGCTCGCGCCCGCTTCGCCGACGATGCCGGCGTCGGACTGCGCTGGAGCGAGACCGAAGAGGTCGCGATCGAGGGTGCCGTCGAGCAGTTGGTCGACCCATCCGAGCAAGCGCGCATGCGCGCCGCGATGACCCAGCTCCCGGCAGCCGACGGCGCGGCCGGCGCCGCCGACGCGATCATGATGTGGGCCGGCCTGTGACCGTCCGCCGCTCCGTCATCGGATGGGCCCGCCGGATCTACCGCCGCGGATTGAAGCTGCTCCCCAAAAGAGCGTCGACGGCCATCGCCACGGTGGTGTCACGCGTCCGGCTCAAGCAGGATCTCCGCCGTCCGCCGGATCCGCTGATCCTGCCGGGAACGGGTCCGGTCACGCTGGTCGACGCCCGGGGTGTGGATCTCGACGCGCTCGACCGCATGGCGGAACGGATCGCAGCCGGTCCCGACCCGGCCCGGCGCATCCTGCTGATCGACCGCCCCGACTTCCTCGGGCTGCGATCGCTGGGCATCTCCTTCGAATACGTTCCGCCG
>BQJV01000475.1 GCA_021604885.1 Acidimicrobiales bacterium | reverse complement strand
TCGCGTTCTTCGCGCCCGCCGCGGTGCTCAGCGCCATCAGCCCGATCGCCACCAAGCTCCGCCTCCACACGCTCGACGAGACCGGCACGGTCGTCGGGAGCCTCTCGGCCTGGGGCACGGCCGGCGCGCTCTTCGGCACGTTCATCACCGGTTTCGTTCTCATCGCGGCCGTCGCGACGCGGCCGATCGTGCTCGGTCTCGGCGCCGCGCTCGTGATCGCCGGCATCGTCTTCATGCTGCGCCACACCCGCACTGTTCCGAACGCGACGATGGTCGTCGTCCTCGCCGCTTCGCTGCTGGTCGGCGCAACCGCCGACTCCCCGTGCGAGTTCGAGTCCGCGTACTTCTGCGGCCGGGTCGAGACGGACCTCGACAATCCCTCGCTGCGATTCCTCTGGCTCGATACCTTGCGCCACGGCGCGGTCGACCTGGACGACCCGACACACCTCGAGTTCCGCTACATCCGCCTGATCGCCGCCGTGATCGACTCGACCACGGCAGGCCCGATCGACGCCCTGCATCTCGGCGGTGGGGCGTTCTCGGTCCCGATGTGGGTCGAGGCGACCCGGCCCGGCAGTTACAACCACGTCCTCGAGATCGACGACGTCCTTCTCGACATCGCCCGCGACGAGCTCGGGTTCGTCACCGGACCGCGCATGCAGGTGACGATCGGTGACGGCCGGCTCGCCCTCGACGACTTCGCCGACGACTCGTTCGACGTCATGGTCGGCGACGCGTTCGGCGGACTCGCCGTGCCGTGGCATCTCACGACCACCGAGTACATCGCCCAGATCGATCGGGTATTGCGTGACGACGGCGTCTACGTGATGAACGTGATCGACGGCGCCGAGAACCGGTTCGCCGAGTGGGAACTGCGCACGCTCCGGGAGCACTTCGACCATGTCGCCGCGATCGTGCACCCGGACGGCATCGACAGCCGGGTGCGCAACCAGATCCTCATCGCGTCGGACGCGCCGCTTCCGACGATCGACTTTGCCGCCACCGACGGCCTCTGGATCGACGACATCGACACCTTCATCGACGACGGTCAGATCCTGCGCGACGACTTCGCACCCGTCGAGCAACTCGCCGCGAACCCTCACTGACCCGTGCGGCCACCCCACACCCCCGTTCACCCCCGTTCTGGTGAGAACTGATCGGGCGAAACCAGATCAGTTCCCACCCGTTCACTCGTTCACCCGTTCACCCCCGATCTGGTGGGAACTGATCGGGGGAAGCCAGATGAGCTCCCACCAGAACGATTGGGTAGGTGGTTGGGTTACTGGGTGGGGGGTTGGGGTCACGGGCGGGGGTCAGTCGGTGATGGTGATCGTGCCGTTGAGCTGGGGGTGCTCGATGAAGATCCAGGTGTAGTCACCGGGAGGCGTCCCCGCGGGGACGTGCAGCGATGCGGTGTCGGCCGGGGCGTAGCGATCCGTCACGATGGGTGCGGGCGGGCCGGCCGTGGGATCGCCCCACACGCCGGTCACCTGGATCTGGACGCTCGGATCGTCGACGGACTGGATCATCACGTCATCGCCGAGACCCGTGAGCGTGTCCGTCACCACTCGGGCGACGGCCACCTCGACGATCTGGCCGGCCTCGGCCACGACCGTCCGGGGCTCCGCGGCGCGAACCTGCCGGTCACCCAACGGGGCATCGAGCAGGAAGTGCGCCTCATCCGGAGGGAGGCACGGAAGCCGACTCGGGCCGAAGTAGGGCGAGGCCACCCAGGTGATCAGCACCTCGTCGTCCGTCTCGACCACCGCCGGTGACAGCATCGATGTCTCCACCAACCCGCAGGCCTGATCGAGTCGGATCGTGAGCTCGCTCGCACCGGTCGCGGACTCGGCAACGAGCCAATCCCCGACCTCGGGCGGCGCCGTGAAGACGCCCGGCGGCGGGTAGAAGAGGAGACAGACGTCCTCCGGCGCGACACGATCACCGATCCAGTCGATGGTCGGGCCGTAGCGACGGTTCAGCCCGATCTCGATGACGGACCCCACACTGGTCGTCGACAGGAACGGCTGGTCGAACAGACCCTCGGCCTGTAGTTCGTCGCGTCGGTCCGAGAGCTCGGCCCGACGATTATCGGGCGCGTCGCCGAACAGCTGGTCCTCGGTGCACTCGGGCAGGGCGATGTCGAACGCCTCGACGTGGATGTCGCTGACCTCGCCGTCCGCCACGAGCACACCGTTCGGGGGATCGACCGGCTCACTCGGGTCCGGGATCGGCACCGCGTCGTCGACGACGAGCGTGCCGTTGAGCTCCGGGTGGTCGAGGAACTGGATGGTGTACGTCCCCGCGGGGACGTCGGCAGGGACACGGATCGTGCCGGCGCCCGTCATCGGGTGCTGATCCCGGGCGACCGCGCGGGGCCGGCCGGCGATCGGGTCGGCGAACACGTCCGACACCTGGAACCGCACCGTCGGGTCGTCGACGAGCCGGGCGAGCAGGTCGTCGCCGATGAGACCGATCCCGTCCCGGTTGGCGTCGGAAACGGTGAACGTCGCGGTCGAGCCGGCGGCGACCGGACCCTCGATCTCGAGCGGCCGTGCGGTTGCGACGACGAGATCCCGACCGGCGAGCGGACTCGGCAGGTCCACCGTGTACTCCGCCGGTGGCGGGCAGTCGTCGTTGAACCCGGCGTTGGCCTCGCTCCAGGCCTGGATGCCGACTTCGACGCGGCCGTCGAACTCGAGCACCCACGTGTCGACGTGGTGGGCCTTGGTCGCGCAGCTGGTCAACTCGACCACGGTGACGCTGGTGTCGTCGGCGCTGACGGAGACGAGCTCCCACGGGAGATCGACGGGAACCGGCGGCACCTCGCCCGCCGAGGGGAGCCCGACACACATCTCGCCCGGCTCGAAGAACTCGAGCAGGCGATCGAAGGTGTCCTGATCGGGCCTCGTCAGATCGACGGTCGGCATGCCCCAGATCGACTCCGGACTCCCGAAGCCCGCGACGAAGGGCCACTCGGCCGACGTGAACTGCGCGCTGAACGCCTGCCACATCGCCTCCTGCGCGGCATAGCGCTCGCCCTCGGCCGGCCCGTCACGCGGGACGGTGTCGCAGAGCGCGAACGGTGACTCGGCGACGAGATGGTCCGTGGACGTCACGCCGATCGAGCCATCCGCACCCACCGGGTCCTCGAGCACCTCGTCGATCGGCGCGCCATCATCGAC
>BQJV01000474.1 GCA_021604885.1 Acidimicrobiales bacterium | reverse complement strand
GGCCGCTCCGCGCCCCTCGAACGCGGTGCCCACCTCGCGCACCGTTCGGCGCCAGATCTCCGGATCACGAATCACACCCCGCGCCCGGTCCGCGTCGGCCTTGCCCGCTTCGAACTGCGGCTTCACGAGCACGATCAGATCACCGCCGTCGACCACGAGCGCGAGGAGCGAGTCGAGCACCGTGCGCAGCGAGATGAACGAGAGGTCACCGACCAGCGCATCGCCCGGCCCGGCGACGACCGCCGGGTCGAGATCGCGGATGTTCGTCTGCTCGTGCACATCGACGCGGGCATCACTGCGTATCCGCTCGTGAAGCTGGTTGCGGCCGACGTCGATCGCGACGACACGGGCTGCGCCGTGCTGGAGCGCGCAATCGGTGAACCCACCGGTCGACGAACCCGCGTCGATCACCCGCCGATCGCGCAGGTCCACCGCGAACCGGGCGAGCGCGGCCTCGAGCTTGCGACCACCACGCGACACGAAGCGCGGGGGGTCCCCGACGACCTCGATCGCGTCACCGGGGTCGACCTGTCGGGCCGCCTTGTCCGCGACCGCGCCACCGACGCGAACTCGCCGTGCGGCGATCAGTTCCTGGGCCCCTGACCGGCTGGCGGCCAACTCACGTCGCACCAGCTCGGCATCGAGGCGACGGCGACGGCTCACAGGTGCTCCACGGGTCGGGACCGACGCGGCCACTCTATGCAGCGAAGCCTCCGTATCATGACGAGACTGCCGATGGAATAGGCAGTATCAATGGGCACACTCGCGCGTGTTCGTTCAGAGAGAAGGAAAATGGCGGAAGATTCAGACGACGCGATCAAGGAACAGGTCGCCGGCTACCAGGCCGCGTTCGACAAGATCGTGGCGAACGTCGAACACGTGATGAAGGGCAAGCCGGACGTTGTCCGCCTCGCGGTCACCGCGATGCTCGCGGACGGCCACCTGTTGATCGAGGACGTGCCGGGTGTCGGCAAGACCTCCCTGGCCCGCGCCCTCGCCGAGACGATGGACGGCTCGCTGCAGCGCATCCAGTTCACCCCGGACCTCCTGCCGACGGACGTCACCGGCGTGCAGATCTACAACCAGGGTGAGAACACCTTCGAGTTCCACGACGGCCCGGTGTTCGCCAACGTGGTCGTCGCCGACGAGATCAACCGTGCATCGCCCAAGACCCAGGCCGCGCTGCTCGAGGTCATGGAGGAGCATCAGGTCACGGTCGACGGCGCCCCCCGCTCCGTGCCGGACCCGTTCATCGTGCTCGCCACGCAGAACCCGGTCGAACTCGACGGCACTTACGAGCTCCCCGAAGCCCAGCTGGACCGCTTCCTCATGCGACTCCACATCGGCTATCCCGACGCGGCGGCCGAGATGGAGATCCTCGACCAGCACGAGAAGCGCTGGGACCGCACCGAGCTCGCCCCGGTCGTGTCCACCGAGCAGTTCGCGAGGATGACCCGCGTCGCCGATCGCGTCCACGTCGGTCCGCTCGTGAAGGAATATCTCGTCACGCTGTCCCACGCCACGCGCGTGCGGCCGGACGTGCGCATCGGCGTGAGCCCCCGCGGCACCATCGCCCTCGCGAACGCGTCGCGGGCCTGGGCGGCCAGCCAGGGCCGCCACTTCGTCGCCCCGGACGACATCCGCCTCATGGCCCCCCACGTCCTCCCCCACCGAGTCGTCGTCACCCCCGAAGCCGAACTCCGGGGCGTCACCGGCAACGCCGTCATCAACGAGGTGTTGTCGCAGACTCCGGTGGACGAGACCGCTCGGAGCTAGGCCGTGACCGCTGCGGGACGCGGCACGCTCGCCATCGGCATCCTGATCGGGGTCATCGGACTCGCGGTCGGCTACCCGACGCTCGTCGCGATGGGGGCGACCCTGATCGCCGCCGTGATCATCGCCCTGATCCTCGTCGGTCGCCCGCCTGACCTCGCGAGCTCGCGCGTGGTCGTGCCGGACCGCGTGACCTCCGGTGACTCGGCGGTCACCCAGCTCACCGTCGCGAACCGGGGTCGGCGCACGAGTGGCGCGTCGAAAGGCCAGGAGCGGTTCGGTGACGACCTCATCCCCGTCGACATCCCCTCGCTCGAACCCGGCGAGTCGACCACCGTCACCAGCGATCTCTCCACTGCCGCCCGCGGCATCTTCGACGTCGGGCCGCTCACGGTCCGCCGCGGCGACCCCATCGGGCTCGCGCGCCGCGGTGACATCAACTCCGACATCAGCCGCCTTATCGTGCATCCCCGCGTCCACGACGTGTCGCCGTTCCCGGCCGGCCTCCGACGGGACATGGAAGGTCTGCCCTCCGGCGAAGCGGCCGAGGGCGGCGTCACCTTCTCCAACCTGCGCGAGTACGTGCCGGGCGACGACCTGCGGCTCGTGCACTGGCGCTCGTCCGCCCGCGTCGGCTCGCTCATGGTGCGCCACAACATCGATGTCCACCGGCCTCGCACGACGGTCATCCTCGACACCAGCACCGGCCTCTACGACGACGACTCGTTCGAGGACGCCGTGCGCGCCACGGCGAGCGTGATCGTGTCGGCGATGACCCGACGCTTCCCGTTCACCCTGCGCACCAGCCACGGCCACGTCATCGACGATCGCTCGTCACGACTCGCCGTGATGGACCTCCTCGCCGCCCTCACCCCGCATGACGACGAGACCATGGATCTCGGGCAGGCTGCGGTGGCCGCGAGCCACGACCCCGCCGGGCTCTCCTGTGCGGTCATCACCGGGCGAGCCGGGGTCGACGCGCTCCGTAGCCTCGGCCCCATCCGCAACCGCTTCGACCAGCTGACGATGATCCGCATGGGCAGTGGCACGTCGTCGGAGGTCTACGAACTCGCCGGAGCCGTGCTCATCAACGCCAACACCTCGGCCGACTTCGCCCAGGCGTGGAACCGGCGGATGAAACGATGAAGGTTCGCCCGTCCCTCACCACCACGGCGTCGCTGGCCGCGCTCGTCGTCGTCGCCGCGCTCCCGCTGCGCGAGGTGTTCGGCGACTGGGGCTGGGCGATCAGCGTTCTCGGTGCCGCCGTCGTCGGCGCGATCGTCGCCAGCCTGCTCGAGTCGACGGTGCGCCGGATTCCGCCCGCCGTCATCGCGCTGAGCACGGTCGCCGGAGCGCTGCTGTGGGCCGTGCTCGTGTCACTCCGCGAGATCTTCTGGGCCGATCCCGTCTCGCGG
>BQJV01000473.1 GCA_021604885.1 Acidimicrobiales bacterium | reverse complement strand
GCGAAGTCCTGGAAGTCGAGCTGCGCCTGCTCGAGGAAACGCGCTCGCTCGTCACCACCGACCGGCGGCAGATTGCGCTTCTTGACGGATGCCGCGCGTTCCTGGAAACGCGCGATCATCGCGGCGGTGTCGAGTCCTTCGGCCATGGAGAGACAGTATCGGTCATGAGCCGGCCCGGCTTCAGTCTTCGCCGTCCGGTTCGGTGTGGTCGACGGGAACGGAGCCCGCGGTCTGGAGCTGACGGGCGGCGACACGGAGTCGCCGCCGCGGGCTCGTGTGCCAGAGATAGATGAGCAGCGCGGCGGCCGCGACGACGCCGACCGTCACCAGCTCCCGGCGAATACGCCGCACGGTGTCGCTCGTCTCGCTGTCGAGCACGACCTCCGAATCGGGCTGCGCCTCGTCCGCGTCGTCGAGGACCGTGACACCCGTCGGATCGTCCTCGAGCTCGTCGGCCGCTCCGGCCGGAGACGCGACGACACCCACGACCACCGCGATCACGATCGCGCACAACCCGCGTGTCCAACCCACGGGCCGAGACCGTATCGGCTCGACATGCGGCGTCGCGAGCGCGCTCACGCCTGGTGCTCGGGGCACCAATAGGTCGTGCGGCCGCCCACGTCCTCCCGACGGAGCTCCTCGCCGTCCTTCGGACACCGCCCGCCGCGCTCGCGGGCAGGCTGGAGGTCGCCCGTGTGGCTCCCGCCGCGGCGGCCGAGCACGTCGAGCGTGCGCCGCATCGCCCGGTGCAGACGAGCCACCTCGTCGGCGGCGAGCGAGTCCGCCGGCCGGGTCGGGTCGAGACCGGCCCGCCACAGCGCCTCGTCGGTGAGCAGGTTGCCCATGCCCGCGAGGCGGGCCTGGTCCATGAGTCGGGCCTTCAGCGGCGCCGTCGACGAGGCGAGGATCGCCCCGAAGGGTTTGAGCGTGACGGACGCAGCGTCCGGGCCGAGCTTCGATTCGTCGGGGTCGAGCTCCACGCCGCCGAGGCGTCGCGGGTCGCGGATCACCAGATCACCCTGACCGGCGAACGTCAGACCGAACCGGTCCCACGCCGGATCGTTGCGGTCGCTCGAGTACTCCAGCTGCTCGATCGACGCGCCGCCATCCACGAGCAGACGCCCCGTCATCCCGAACCGCAGACCGAGCACCGGACCGTCGGTGTCGAGCAGCAGGAGCTTGCCGATACGGCGGAGGCCGACGACCGACCGTCCGGGCAACACGACGCGGAGCTCCTCCGGCGTGGTGGCACCCTTCGTGTACCAGTCGTCGGGCGCTTGGACCGTCGCAATGCGGCGTCCGACCACGGGCTCCGCGGCGCGGCGATACGTCTCGATCTCCAGCAGCTCCGGCATACCGATGCAACCCGCCCGTCAGCTGATCGAGTCCAGCGCTTGGCGCAGG
Source organism: Acidimicrobiales bacterium (assembly GCA_021604885.1). GTDB lineage: Bacteria > Actinomycetota > Acidimicrobiia > Acidimicrobiales > Aldehydirespiratoraceae > JAJRXC01. The sequence goes on along the minus strand of BQJV01000473.1, from coordinate 1,792 downwards.
TCGGCTTCGAGATCGTCCGGATGCTCGAGCCCGCACGACATGCGCACGGTCCCCTCACCGATGCCCGCGGCCTCCAGCTCCTTCGGCAGGAGGCCGACGTGGGTGGTGGACGCGGGATGGGTGAGCAGCGTTTCCGGACCACCGAGCGAGGTGGCGAGCTGGGCGAGCTCGATCCGTTCGACGAGCTGGCGACCGGCGTCGCGCCCGCCGGCCAGGTCGAAGCTCACCAGCCCGCCGGGAAGATCCATCTGACGCTGGGCGAGCTCGAACTGCGGATGCGACGGCAGGCCGGGATAGAAGACCCGCTCGATCGCGGGATGACCCTCGAGGGCCTCGGCCAGCTGGCCGGCCGCCTTGGTCTGCTGCTCGAGCCGGACGGCGAGTGTGCGAATGCCGCGCAGCCCGTTGGCCGCGTCGTAGGGCGACGCCACCGCACCGTGGAGGATCGCGAAGCCGCGAATCCAGGCGAGCAGCTCCTCGCTCCCACTCACCACGCCGAGGATCGCGTCGTTGTGACCGGCGATCGCTTTCGTGGCGGAGTGGACCACCAGGTCGACGCCGTACTCGAGCGGACGCTGGACGATGGGAGGCGCAAACGTGCCGTCCACCACCGTCATCGGCCCCTTGATCGCGCCGAACCGTTCGAGGTCGACCAGTGCCAGCTTCGGGTTCGCCGGCGTCTCCGCGAAGCACAGGGCGGTCTTGCCCGGGATCACGGCGGCCTCCCACGCATCGGGGTCCGTGCCGTCCACGAAGGTCACGTCGATCCCGAAGCGGGGACACACCGCCTGGAACAGCAACTGCGTGTGGGAGTAGAGCTGCGACTGGGCGACGATGTGGTCACCCGAGGAACACAGGCCGAGGATGATCGCGCTGACCGCACCCATGCCGGACGAGAAGGCTCGCGCCGCTTCCGCCCCTTCCAGGTCCGCGACGGCACTCTGAAAGTCCGAGACGGTCGGGTTCGAGTGACGCCCGTAGAACTTCGGCATCGTGATGTCCTGCGCGAACTTGTGTGCCTCCTCCACGCCCCCGGCGATGAAGGTGCTGCTCGCCCACACGACGGGCGCCAGCGCCGTGTCGTTGTTGACCCGTCCGGCCCGGATCGCCCGGGTCTGCGGCTGTCGTTCGGTCATCGCGTTTCCTCCGCGGTTGCAACGGTTCGAGAGATGAGGGGGCCCAGATGGGCGGACTCCAGCAGGAAGCCGTCGTGGCCCTGGGGGCTGTCGATCACGTGGTACTCGCACGTCCCACCCGCCGCCTCGACTCCGGCGTGGATCTCGGCCTGCTGATAGGGCGGGTAGAGCACGTCGGAAGTGATCGACGCCGTGAGCACGGGCACGCGGAGCCGTCCGAGCGCGGCGGCGACGCCGCCACGGCCACGCCCGATGTCGTGGAGATCCATCGCCTTGCTCAGCACCAGGAACGAGTTCGCATCGAAGCGGCGGACGAGCTTCTGGCCGTGATGGTCGAGATAGGACTCGACCTCGTATCGCCCCCACTGGTGGAACTCCTCGCGGGAGTTGACGTGGTGGCGACCGAAGCGTTCGTCGAAGACCTCGGTGGTGCGATAGGTGATCTGCGAGATCTCGCGCGCCAGACCCAGCCCCGCCCACGGCCCCTTGCCGGGCGGGGCGTCGTAGTAGTTGCCGCCGGCCCACTGGGGGTCCTGGACGATGGCGAGGCGCTGGACGGTGCTCCACGAGATCTGCTGGGCACTCGCCGATGCGCATGTCGCGATAGGAAGGATGGCGTCGACCCGGTCCGGGAACATGGCGCCCCACTCGAGCAC
>BQJV01000472.1 GCA_021604885.1 Acidimicrobiales bacterium | reverse complement strand
CGACCTCGCCGACCTTCTCGGCGGAGTCGACGCCGACGCAGCGCTCGTCTTCACCTGCAACGGCCGGGGCACGGCGATGTTCGGCGAGCCGGATCACGATGCCGGGTTGGTGAGCGACGCGGTCAATCGCGGCGCGGTCGCCGGGATGTTCTGCGCCGGCGAGATCGGCCCGATCCGTGGGGAGAACCATGTCCACGGGTTCACGGCCTCGGTGCTCCTCTTCTACGGGTGAATTCCCTGGTGGCGAACATCCGAACCGTTGTGCCCGCACGCGGATAGGGTCCGACGAGTTGGCAGGACCGGGAGGACCGATGACCGATTTCGACGCGCGTGCGGTGAGCACGATCCGCGGCCTCGCCATGGACGCGCCCCATGCCGCCCGCTCCGGACATCAGGGCACGGCGATGGCGCTCGCGCCCCTGGCCCACGTGCTGTACAGCCGGGTCATGTCCTATGACGCCGCCCGCCCGGACTGGATCGACCGCGACCGCTTCGTCCTCTCCGCCGGCCACGCCTCCATCCTGCAGTACTCCCTCCTCCATCTCGCCGGGTTCGGGTTGTCGCTCGACGATCTGAAGGACTTCCGCCAGTGGGATTCGGCGACCCCGGGCCATCCCGAGGTCGGCCACACCGCGGGCGTCGAGGTCACCACCGGTCCGCTCGGGCAGGGCGTCGCCAACATGGTCGGCATGGCCATCGCGGAAGCGCAGCTTCGGTCGCGCTACGGCGCCGAGATCTTCGACCACCACGTGTTCGGCATCTGCGGCGACGGCGACCTCTCGGAGGGCGTGAGCCACGAGGCCGCGTCGCTCGCCGGGCATCTCGGGCTCGGCAAGATCGTCCTCTGCTACGACGACAACCACATCACGATCGACGGCGAGACCGAGCTGGCGCTCACCGACGATGCCGCCGCCCGCTTCCGTGCCTACGGCTGGCACGTCGAGGAGCTGGGCGAGGTCGGCGAGGATCTCGACGCGCTCGAGGCGGGCATCCGCCGTGCCATGGACGTGACCGACCGACCGAGCCTGGTGATCGTGCGCACGATCATCGGCACGCCGGCGCCCGAGTCGTCGAACACCGCAGACGCCCACGGCTACGCGATCTTCGACGAGGAGATCGCCGCCACCAAGACGATCATGGGCATGCCGGCCGACGAGACGTTCCATGTCCCCGACGACGTGCTCGACGAGTACCGCAAGCTCGGCCTTCGCGGGGCCGAGGCCCGCTCGGCCTGGGAGGGACGGGTCGCGGCCTTCAGCGGCGATCGCTCCACGCTCGAAGCCCAGCTGAGCGGCAACGGCCTCCCCGGCTGGGAGGACGCGCTCCCCTCGTTCGCGGTCGGCGAGTCCGTCGCCACCCGCAAGGCATCCAACGCGGCGTTGCAGGCACTCGTGCCGGTCGTGCCCGGCCTGACCGGCGGTGGTGCAGACCTGACCGGCAACACCGGCACGGTGATCAAGGACGAGGGTGTCTTCTCCGCCGCGAACCCGGGCGGTCGCCAGATCTACTTCGGTGTCCGCGAGCACGCGATGGGTTCGATCGCGAACGGCATGGCGTTGCACGGCGGCGCCATCCCGGTCGTCGGCACCTTCCTCGTCTTCGCCGACTACATGCGCGCCGCGGTGCGACTTGCCGCTCTGTCCGAAGCCCGTTCGATCTTCGCCTGGACCCACGACTCCGTCGGCGTCGGCGAGGACGGACCGACCCACCAACCCGTCGAACAGGTCGCCTCGTTGCGGGCGATCCCGAACCTGCGGGTCCTCCGGCCGGCCGACGCGAACGAGACGGTTGCCGCGTGGCGGATCGCCGTCGAGTCCGGCGGTCCGACCGCGATGATCCTCACGCGTCAGAACGTGCCGGTGCTCGAGGGCACCTCGGCCGAGGGCGTCGCCCGGGGTGCCTACGTGCTGCGCGAGGCGGATGACGCAGCCATCACCCTCGTCGGCACCGGCAGCGAGGTGGCGGTCTGCGTCGATGCCGCCAAGGCACTGACCGCCGCAGGGATCGCTGCCCGCGTCGTGTCGATGCCGTGCTGGGAGCTCTTCGAAGCTCAGGACGCCGACGTCCGTGCCGCCGTGATCCCCGCATCGACCCCGTCGCTCGCCGTCGAGGCCGGAGTCACCATGGGCTGGCATCGCTGGGTCGACGACGTGGTGGGCATCGACCGCTTCGGTGCCTCTGCTCCGGGCGATACGGTGCTGGAGAAGCTCGGGATCAACGCCGACAACGTGGTCGCCCGAGCCCGAGCCCTGATCGAATCCTGACGCTGGAGAAACCATGACCCGCTTGCACGATCTCTACGCCGAGCAGGGTCAGAGTCCCTGGCTCGACAACATCCGACGCGGCTGGATCACCAGCGGCGAACTCGCCGGGTGGGTGCAGCGCGGCGTGCGCGGTCTCACCAGCAACCCGTCGATCTTCCAGAAGGCGATCCAGGGATCGGCCGAGTACGACGAGGAGTTCTCGGCCGCGATCTCGGGTGGGCTCGACGTCGAGGCGTCCTACTGGCGCCTCGTGACCAGCGACATCCGGGCCGCGCTCGACATCCTCCGTCCCGTCTACGACGACTCGGACGGGCTCGACGGCTATGTCTCCGTCGAGGTCGATCCAGGGCTCGCCCGGGACACCGCGGGCACCGAAGCGGCCGCCCGTTCGCTCGACGAGCAGCTGTCGGCCCCGAACCTCTACGTGAAGATCCCGGCCACGGCCGAGGGCCTGGCGCCGATCCAACAGATGATCGCCGAGAAGCGGTCGATCAACGTCACGCTGATCTTCTCGCTGGCCCGCTACGCCGAGGTCATGGAGGCGTATGTGGCCGGCCTCGAGCGCGCCGACGGCGACCTCTCCGACATCTCGAGTGTCGCGTCGTTCTTCATCAGCCGACTCGATGTCGAGGTCGACCGACGCCTCGACGAGATCGGTACTCCCGAGGCCCTCGCCCTCCGGGGCAAGGCCGCCGTCGCGAACGGCAAGCTCGCCTACGCCCTGTTCCGCGACACGTTCACGGGCGACCGGTGGGACGCGCTGACCGCCCGCGGCGCGCGGGTGCAGCGCCCGCTGTGGGCGTCGACGTCCACGAAGAACCCCGCGTATCCCGACACGCTCTATGTGGACGAGCTGATCGGGCCCGACACCGTGAACACGCTTCCCGACAGCACGATCGAGGCGTTCGAGGACCACGGCACCATCGGCCGCACGAT
>BQJV01000471.1 GCA_021604885.1 Acidimicrobiales bacterium | reverse complement strand
GGCACTGGCCGGCCGCGACACCCACCCGGGAGAAGCGCCCTTCGCCCGCACCCTGGCTGTGCTGTTCCCGGCCGACGAGCTGCGCGTCGAGGCGTTCCACCGACGCGCCGCCGATGTCGACCTGCGCAGCGCCGAGGACCTGCGGATCTCTCTGGCGACGGTCGGCACGGTGACCGCGGCCACCGATGCCGAGTCCGCAGCGCCGACCGCGCGCGGCGAGATCGGCGTCTACCACCACGGCCAGTGGACCAAGCTCGTGCTCGACCCGCTCGAGCGACCGTCGCCGCTGACGGCCCTCGACGTCGAACGGCTGCGGCGCGACGTGCTCGGCCACGTGCTCGGCGTCGACGAGCTCGCCGCCGGCAGCGGGGTCGACTACGTGCCCGGTCCGACCGGCGTCGGGGAGCTGGTGGCCCGCTGCGACGCGGACGGACTGCTCGGCTTCGTCGTGTTCCCGACGGACATCAACGATCTGATGGCGGTCGCCGCGGCGGGTGACCTGATGCCGCCCAAGTCGTCCTACTTCGCGCCGAAACCGCGGTCCGGCGTGTTCCTGCGCGTGCTGGGCACCGGCACCACCGCACACCTCCCACCGAGCTAGCCACTGGGAGCGTCCGGTGTGCAGCGGTACCATCGCGAAACCGTGGCGCGCACCCGACGATTCGTAGGTCGAGACGACGAGCTCGACGCCGCCGCGCGGTCGCTCGAGGACGGGGTCTCCGGCACCGTGTGCCTCGCCGGCCCAGCCGGAATCGGCAAGACGACGTTGGCCGAGGAGCTGATGGCGCGGGCCGAAGCAGCGGACCGGACGGTGGCGTGGAGCCGCTGCTGGGACGACTCGAACACCCCGGCGCTGTGGCCATGGCTCCAGGTGCTCGACGCGCTCGACCCGTCACGGCGCCACCCGCTGCGGTCGGCACCGGCGGGCGACGACCGGTTCGCGCTCTTCGACAGCGTGGCGGAGTGGCTCCGGCACCGGGACGACCCGATCACGATCGTCATCGACGACGTCCACTGGGCCGACATCGCATCCGTCGAGCTGCTCCACTTCCTCAGCCGCGATGTGAACAACCCGGACCTCCACCTCCTCGCGACGTATCGGGAGGAGGGCCGGCCCCCGGCGGTCGAGAACCGACTCGCGGACATCGAGCGCGAGGCCACCGTCGTGCACCTCCGTGGCTTCGCCCTCGCGGAGCTTCGCACCCTCGTCGACGAACGTGGCACGCGAAGTGACGCCACGGTCGAGATGCTCCACACCCGCAGCGAGGGCAACCCCTTCTTCGCACTCGAACTCGCTCGACTCGTCGATCAGGCCGGCGACGCGGACCCCGAGAGCCTCCCGGTGACCCATGGCGTCCGTTCGGTGATCGAGCGCCATCTCGCGGGCGTGTCCCGGCCGACCCGTGACGCCCTCGCGCTCGCGGCGTTCCAGGGCCGACTCTTCGATCTCCGTGTGATCGCCGTGGCTCGCCAGCTCGATCCGCTCGAGATCACGGAGATGCTGCTCGAGGCCGAGCGAGCCGGGCTCACCCGGTCCAACCCCGATGGCTCGTGGCAGTTCGAGCACGCGCTCATCGCCGAGACCCTGCTCGCCGATCTCGGTCCGCACGAACGATCACAGGGCCACCTCGCGACCGCCGATGGGCTCGAGAAGGTGCACAACAGCGACATCGACGAACACGTCGAAGCGATCGCGAACCATCTCCTCCACGCCGGATCACTGGTCCCGCCCGGCCGTTTGCTGGACGCGTCGGTGGCGGCCGCCCGGCATGCCGGCGCCCGACTCGCGTGGGAGGACGAGTCCCACCATCTCGCCAGTGCCGTGCACGCGCTGCGCTCCATGCCCGACCCCGACGAGCGCCTCCTCGTCCGCGCGCTGACCGAGCGGATGGGCGTGGAGAAGCGTCTGCGCAACCTCGAGCGGGCCCACGACCTCGGCATGGAGGCGGCAGCCGTCGCGCGCCGGACCAACGACGTGGAGGGGCTGGCCGAAGTCGCGATCGCGTTCCCACCCGACAGTGAAGGCATCGAGATCGACGACATCTTCGATCCGGATCAGCGCCCGCTCCGTGAGGAAGCGCTCGCCGCGCTCGGACCGGGCGATGTGGCCGTCCGCTGTCGACTCGAGGCCTCCCTGGCGCTGTCGTTGTACTGGGAGACACCGACCGGCAACCGGGCCGAGAGCCACGCGCTGTCGGCTCGTCGCCGCGACGAGCTCACCGCCGCCGCGCTCGCCACCGCCCGCGACCTCGGCGACCCGTCGATCCTGGCGCACGCCCTCAATGCCCGAATCCACGCGACCTGGGGCCCCGAGCACCGCACCCGGCGTCCACAGCTCGCCGAGGAGCTGATCGCCGTGGCGATCGAGCTCGGCGACCATGACCTCGCACTCCGGGGCCGGGTGTGGCGGGTGGCCGACCTGCTCGAACGGGGCGAGTTGTCCGCGGCCGATCGGGAGATCGACGCATTCGAGCGCGAGGCTCGCCGTCTCCGGAACCGGCTCCATCTCTGGACCGTCGCCCGCTGGCGGGCGAACCGCGCCTTCATGACGGGCGCGCTCGACGACGCTGACGCGCTCGCCGCGCACGCACTCGAGCTCGGCGCGGCCGTCATGGACCCCGAGGTCGCGTTCCACTTCTACACGACGACGCTCGGGCCCCTCCAGTACCTGCGCAGTGAGCTGGCGGACAGCATCGACTATGTCCGCAGTGCCGCGGAATCGATGCCGAACGTGCCGGCCTGGCGGGTCGGGCTCGCAACGGCCGCGGCGGAATCGGGAGACCTGGGCCTCGCCCGTCGCGAGCTCGCCGCCGTGGTCGCCGACGACTTCGCTCTCCTCCCGCGCGATCTGAACTTTCTCGGATCGATGATGTTGATGGCCCTCGCCGCGCACCACACCAACGACCGCGATACCGCTGCGAAGGTCCATGAGATCCTCGAGCCGTTCGCGGGACGTCTGGCGATCCACGGCACCGGGTACGCGAGCTACGGCGCGGTCGACATCGCGCTCGGGCAGACGGCGCACACGCTCGGCCGCCCACGAGCCGCCGTCGCTCACCTCCGCTCGGCCATCGAGCAACTCGACCCGACGGGTTCGCCGTACGCGGGGATCGCGCGGGTCCATCTCGCGGACGTGCCGGGGCTCGACGACGAGGAATGCAGCCGGCTTTTCGGCGAGGCTGCGGCCATCTTCGACGCCGC
>BQJV01000470.1 GCA_021604885.1 Acidimicrobiales bacterium | reverse complement strand
CCTTCGACGGTGGTGATCGTGACCACCGGCTTCGAGATCGCGGGACCCATGGCTCTCACCTCCGCGCCGACGCTACGGCACGGGTCCGACACGCCGTGCATAGGTTGACAGTTATATAACATCGGCCGTATAGTCCTCATCCGATGGACGCCCTCCACGCCCTGGCCGACCCGACTCGGCGACACATGATCGAGCTGCTGTCCGACGGCGAGCGCACGGCCGGGGAGCTCGGCCAGGAGTTCCCGATCAGCCAGCCGGCGGTGAGCCGCCACCTCCGGGTGCTGCGCGAGGTCGGGCTGGTCACGTCGACGGTCGACGCCCAACGGCGGATCTACCGGCTCGCGCCCGACCCGTTCGACGAGCTGGCCGAGTGGGTCGACGACATCCGTCAGACCTGGACCAACCGACTCGATGCCCTCGGCACCGAACTGCAGCGCGGTGCCCGCGCCGCACGAAAGGAATCCGCATGACCTCCGATCCCTCCGACGGCGTTGTCCTCACCGAGGGCGACGAGCCCCGGCTGCGGTTCGAACGCCACTACCCGTTCCCCATCGCCGATGTCTGGGACGCGATCACGGACCGGGACCGGCTCGGGCGGTGGCTGTTCCCGACGACGTTCGAGCCCCGGGTCGGCGGTTCGGTCGAGATCGACATGGGCGAGTACGGGACGGCTCATGGCCAGGTGCTGGCGTGGAGCGAGCCCCGCGAGCTCGAGTACGCGTGGCCGCAGCCGGCGGAGATCGGGGGCGGCACCTGGCACATCCGGCTCCTCCTGACCGCCGACGGCGACGACCGGACCACGCTCGTCTTCGAGCATCTGCTTCCCGAGCCGGGACGGCCCGAGTTCGCCGCCGGATGGCACTGGTATCTCGATCGGCTGGCGCTGTTGCTGGACGGCGGTCACCCCGCGGCGGTCGAAACCGACGAGGACTTCGATCGGCTGCTCGCCCACTACGGCGGCTCGCTCGACGGGTAGGCGGCTCTCAGAAGAATCTGCAACAAAAGGTTGCACATCCCGACCCACGCGCTACAGTGACCTGCAACGTATGGTTGCACAACACGAAGCCCCGGAAGAGTACGGAACGATCGAGCGATCGATACAGATCGATGCGTCGCCCGAGACGGTGTTCGAGGTGGTCACCCGCCCCGAGCACCTCGAGCAATGGTGGCCGGACGAAGCACGTGTCGAGCCGGCGGCCGGCGCCACGGGTCAGCTCGTCTTCGGCGATCCGTCGACCGGTGATGCGACCATCCCGAACATCACGATCCTGTCGCTGGAACCGCCTGCGCGGTTCACATTCCGGTGGACCCATCCCGACGACGCGGAGGCCGGGGAGGACAACTCGCTGCTCGTCGTCTTCGAGCTGGCGCCGTCGGGCGATGGCACGCAGCTGCGGATGACGGAAACCGGCTTTCGTGAGCAGGGATGGGAAGTCGCTGTGCTCGAGGAGAACCTCCGGCTCCACGAGGAGGGCTGGGACCGGCATCTGGCCCGACTCGTCCACTACGCGCCGACGGTTCGGATGCCGACATGAGCGTCGCGACCGACGACGAGCTGTGGTTCGCCATCGGCGACCCGACCCGTCGCCACATGATCGACCTCCTCGTCGAGGACGGCCGGGGCACTGCGAGCTCGCTCAGCAGCGCGCTGCCGGTGTCGCGTCAGGCCGTGGCGAAGCACCTCGCCGTCCTCGAACGGGTGGAGCTCGTCCGTTCGACCAGGGACGGCCGCGAACGGGTGTACCAACCCGGCCACGCCCAGCTCGCACGGGCGGCGAAGCAGCTCGCGGCCGTCGGCTCGGCCTGGGACCGCCGCCTCGCTCGCATCGCACGGATCGCCGAAGACATCGAGCGCCAGAAGCGTTCGACCACCACGAAGACCACTCGCGAATCCCGGGAGGGTTCACCATGATCACCACACCGATCGTCTCCGAAGAGGCCTGGCACGAAGCACGCGAGCGGCTGCTCGTCACCGAGAAGGAGGTCACGCAGGCCCGCGACGCACTCGCGGCCGAGCGGCGCCGCATGCCCCGCATGACCGTCGAACGGGACTACCGCTTCGAAGGGCCCGACGGATCAGTGAGCCTGCTCGACATGTTCGAAGGCCGGAGCCAGCTCATCGTCTACCGGTTCTTCTACGAGCCGGGGGTGCACGGGTGGCCCGACGCCGGCTGCACCGGCTGCTCGCTGATGGCCGATCAGGTGGGCCATCTCGCCCACCTCAACGCCCGTGACATCACCTATGCGCGCGTCTCGCGCGCGCCCCAGGCGAACATCGCCACGCTGAAGTCACGGATGGGCTGGGACGCGCCCTGGTACACGATCACCGACGACTTCGATCGCGACTTCGGCGTCGACGAATGGCACGGGACCAACGTGTTCGTGCGTGACGGGTCGGAGATCACCCGCACCTACTTCGTCAACCTCCGGGGCGACGAGGCCCTCGGCAGCACCTGGAGCTATCTCGATCTCGCGCCTCTCGGTCGCCAGGAAGAGTGGGAGTCGTCGCCCGACGGCTACCCGCAGGACCCTCCGTACTCGTGGTGGAACCGCCACGACGAGTACCCCGCCGGCGAGTAGCGCCGCGCCGTGATCGCTCATGTGCACGGCGTCGCCGTCGAGGAGGTCGTTCCGATGGTCGCGTCCACGGCCGCGGCTCTCGGGCTGCTGGCCCGCAACTGGCTGAGTCATCGTGTGCCGTTGCGACGAAGCTCTCCGACCCAAGCCGGTCCGTCACGCGGTTGAAGCCGGCGCCTCGCCCGCGAGCTGCTCGCCCAGGCGCCGGACCGCATCGGCGACATCGGCCGGCTCGACGACCGTCACCGGCGCGGCGAGGGCGACGCGGGCGATCGCGAGCACGAGCCAGTCGAGGTTGTCCGACCGGATGCGGACCACGCACGAGTCCGCCCCGGTCTCGACGATGGTGTGGTCGGTGTGGCGCAGCACGTACTCCACCTGGGTGGGGGAGGCGCCGATCCTCACGAGCGCTTCGAGGTCGCGGGGGACCGACGAGAGCGAGGCGGCGACGAACGCCGCCGCGTCGCCGCCGGGAATCTCTCGGGGCGTGAACCGCCTTCCGGCCCGGGCCGCATCGCGGAGCCGATCGAGTCGGAACGTGCGCCAGTCGTCGCGGCGGAGGTCCCAGGCGACCAGATACCAGCGGCGCCCGGCGGTGACCATCTGGTGGGGCTCGACGAGGCGTCGGCTGTCCTCGC
>BQJV01000469.1 GCA_021604885.1 Acidimicrobiales bacterium | reverse complement strand
TCGAGCAGGCCCGCCGCGACGGCGACTCACTCGGCGGCGTGGTGTCCTGCGTCGCCCGCCGCGTGCCCGCCGGGCTGGGCGAACCCGTCTTCGACAAGCTCGATGCGGACCTCGCCGGCGGTCTCATGTCGCTCCCCGCCGCCAAGGGCGTGGAGATCGGCAGCGGGTTCGCCGGCACGCGCATGACCGGGCTCACCCACAACGACGCCTTCGAACCCGGCGACAACGGGCCGGTGACCGCCACGAATCACTCCGGCGGCATCCAGGGCGGCATCTCGAACGGCGCCGACGTCATATGCCGTGTCGCGTTCAAGCCGACGGGCACGATTGCGAGCGAGCAGAAGACCGTCACCCGCGATGGCGACGCCACCACGCTCGCCGCGAAAGGGCGTCACGATCCGTGCGTGCTGCCCCGAGCCGTGCCGATGGTCGAGGCGATGGTGCTCCTGACCCTCGCCGACCACTGGCTCCGGCAGCAGGCTGTGGACGTGCTGCCCCCATTCGACGTTCGCCCCTGACCTGCGTCACACTCGGCGCCGCATGGACTTCCAACTCTTCCTTCCGCAGATGCGGATGACACTCGCGACGATGACCGAGCGCGTCCAGACCGCGGTCGATGCCGGCTTCGGCGGCGTCGCCCTGATGGACCACCTCGCGCCACCCATGGCAGAGGTCCAGCCGATGTGGGACGCAATGGTCGCCGCCACCTGGCTCGGTGCGAAGACCACGGGCACCGTCGGTCATCTGGTCCTGTGCGATTCGTTCCGGCACCCCGCCGTCCTGGCCCGACAGGCGGTCTCGCTGGATCACGCGACTGAGGGACGCTTCGAACTCGGGATCGGCTGGGGCAGTGTGCCCGACGAGTTCCCCACCTTCGGCGTGGGCGACACCGCCGCGAAGGCGCGGGTCGATCGCCTCACGGAGACACTCGAGGTGATCCAGGCACTGTGGTCCGGCGAGTCCGTGTCCTACGACGGGCAGCACCATTCGCTCGTCGACGCCGTCCAGAACCCGCCGCCGTCCGCACCGATCCCGATCGTGATCGGTGGCGCAGGACCCCGCACGCTCGGCCTGGTGGCGCGCTTCGCCGACTGGTGGAACCTGCCGATCCACAAGCTCGACCAGTTCGAGGAGCTCCGGGAGAAGGCCGGCTCGGCTCGACCGTCGTTGCAGGAGCGGATGACATTCGTCCGCGAGAGCGCCAACCGCGACGCCGTGATCGAGACCGCCCAGCGCCGGTTCGGCGACACCGGACACGCCATCGGCGACGCCGACGAGCTCATCGAGCACTTCAGCGCCCGCGCCGAGTCCGGCATCGAACGCACCTACGTCTGGACGACCGACTTCGCCGACCCGGAGACCCTCCAGGAGTTCGGCGAGACCGTCATCGCCCACATCCCCTGACCCTCGACCTCGACCTCGACCTCGACCCCCGGAGAATCTCTGGGCACCAAAGTGTCGAGATTTTCGCCCCTTTCCTGACCACAGATCCCGGTGGAGGGCGAGAGAGGGCAATCTCTGGTCACGAAGGGGTCGGGTTTCGCGCTCCTTTGTGCCCAGAGATTCCCGGGGGTGGGCGATCTTTGGGCGGGAAGGGGTCAGTCGCCGTTGTGGGAGAAGTGCTGGTAGTCCTTGCTCGTCGCCCAGTCACCACCCCACTGCCAGCCGATGGCGGTGAACGCGTCGGTGACGACGTCGCCGGCCCGGATGATGCCGACGACGTCCTGGTCCCGATCTACATAGTCCGCTCCACCGGGCGGGTCGACGCGATCGCCACGGACCCAGGGATTCACGAGCGGATTGATGTCGATCGCGCCCCCGAAGGAGTGCTGACTCCACACACCGGGCCGACCGTCGATCTCGCGGCAGTTGAACGCCGACGTGTTGTTCGCCGCCATCGACGCATCGTCGTCCGCGGCGAACGTGCTGATCGGCACCATCGAATGGATCGGAAACGCCGCCTCGAACAGTCGCCCGAACACCTCGACGACCGCATCGACGTGTTCGCGGTGCACCACGAGCGACCCGGTCACCACACCGCCGTCATCGTCGTGATGCGGCATCTCGATACGGCGCAGATCCTCGATTCCCACGGGACAACCGACGCGCCAGGACTCACCGAGCTCCACCTCGTCCACCGTGTGGACGACGGCGTCGAACACCACCGGTACGTCGGGCGCTGTCAGTGCGGCGTCTGATGTCGACGGTGACGGGGGCGACACGGTCGTCGCCGGCGTGCTCGTCGTCGTGGCGTCTGGCGTCGTGTCGCTCACCGGTTCCTCCTCGTCGGCCGCGCTCGTGGCCGCGTCACCGCACGCTGCCAGGAGCAGCACGACGACGCTGAACAGGGCCACTTGCAGGTGCACGTCCACGAGTCTGGCACCGGGGGACGAAAGAATCGGTCCAGACGTGTCAACGCGACCGGCACCTCAGGCGTCTGTAAGGGGCGAGGAGGTGCCATGCGCGCTGATCCACGTCCGATCCCCCCACCGCTACTCATGCACGATCCACCGATCACCGTCGCCGACGACTGGCTGGAGACGCTCTTCATCGCGCACTACGCCGGCCTTGTCCGACTGGTGTCCGGTCTTCTCGACGACAACGAGACGTGCGAGGAAGTGGTGCAGGACGCCTTCGCCGCACTCGCTCGCGTCGATCGACGTCCCAAGCCCGGCCGTGAGGCCGCCTACCTGCGATCGGCGGCCCTCAACGGCGCCCGCTCGCAGCTGCGTAAGCGTCGGGTCCGCCGCCGCCACCTGCACGCCGTCCCGGACCCGTCCGAGGCCGCGGAGGTGGCAGCCGTCCAACGGGTCGAGAACCAGCAGATCCTCGCGGTGATCCGCGAGCTCCCCCGCCGCCAATCCGAGGTGCTGCTTCTGCGGTACCAGGCCGACCTCGACGAATCCGAGATCGCCGCCACGCTGGGCATCAGCCCCGGCTCCGTGAAGACCCATGCCAGCCGCGGCCTTGCCGCGGTCCGCTCCCGACTCGAGGAAGTCCGATGAACGACCCCCGAGACCCCCAGACCGAAGACCAGATTCGCCGAGCACTCTCGGCCCGAGCACAGGAGATCGATGTGTCCCCCAACGCATTCGACAAGATCCGTTCCAGTTCACCGACCAGCCCGTGGGCCCGACCCGCGGCCTACGCCGCCGTGGCCGCCATCGTGGTGGTGTTCCTCGTCGGCGTGGCGCTGTTGACCAGTCCTCGCGACGAC
>BQJV01000468.1 GCA_021604885.1 Acidimicrobiales bacterium | reverse complement strand
CTCAAGTCCGCCGCCGGTCATCTCGCGTCGGCCCTGGACGCCGTCGACGCTGCGACCTCGTGGGTGCTCGCCGCGAGTCCGGCGGATCGGCTCCCCGGTGCGGCCGCGTACCTGGACATGCTGGCCACCGTGACCGGCGGCGCGATCCTGGTCGACACGGCCCTCTCGGCGGTCGCCGTCGGCGCGGACGACGAGGCCGAGCGCCGGACGTCGCTCGCCCGCGTCTTCGCGGTGAACAGGCTCGCCGCGGTCGCGGGACGACAAGCGGCGGTGGAGGGGCTCGGCGACGTTCTCGCCGACGGCCGCGCCACGGTGCTGTCGCGGTGAGCGTCGACGGTCCGGAAGGCTTCGGGGACGCGTAGGGTTTCGTCCGCATGCTGTTCGCGTCCTTCCCCAGCCCGTCGAGCGAGGCGATCGAACTCGGCCCGTTCACGTTGCGGGCCTATGGCCTCGCGATCGCGTTCGGCGTCGTCGCCGCGGTGTGGCTCGCCCAGAAGCGTTGGTCCGCCGTCGGCGGGGATCCGGAGGACATCTCGAAGCTCGCCATGTGGGCGGTGCCGGCCGGACTCATCGGCTCGCGGATCTACCACGTGCTCACCGACTGGCGCTTCGACGAGGGATGGGCGGAGCCGTTCAAGATCTGGGAGGGCGGCCTCGGGATTCCCGGCGGCATGGCGGCCGGCATCCTCGTGGGCATCTGGGTGATGCATCGCAACGGATGGGACCGCCCGGCCCTGCTCGACGCGGCCATCCCGGGTCTGCCGTTGGCGCAGGCGGTCGGCCGGCTCGGCAACTGGTTCAACCAGGAGCTCTTCGGCGGGCCCACGGATCTTCCCTGGGCCGTGGAGATCGCGCCCGAGCACCGCCCCGCGGAACACCTGACCGAGGAGACGTTCCACCCGACGTTTCTCTACGAGGCGGTCTGGAACCTCGGCCTGGTCGTGTTCCTCATCTGGCTCGGCAAGACGAAGCGGGTCCGCTCCGGCGGACTGCTCGCCGTCTACGTGGTCGGCTATCTCGTCGCGCGACTGTGGCTCGAGACGGTGCGTGTCGATCCTGCCACCGAGGTCGGCGGCGTGCGCATCAACATCTGGATGAGCGCCATCGGCATCGTGGTCGCCGGCGGGTGGCTGCTCCTGCGGGGCCGGGCGCCGAAGGGCGAGGGGTCAGACGACGCCGGCGCTGGTGTCGAGCCGGTCGAGGTGGCTGTTCCCGACGACGGTTCGGCGTAGCCGGTTCAGCGCGTGATGCTTGTTCAGCTGCTGCGCGGGAGCAGGCGGCGGGAACATCGTGAGATCACGGATGTCGTAGGCAATGGCGTAGAGCCGTAGCCGGTCGAACTGGCGGGGGATGTCGAACAGCTCGGGATAGTCCTCGGCGAGCCACCACGGGATGTCGGCGTAGTCGTCGGCCTTGGTCCGGTCGACCCACTCGTCCCCCACGTGCAGGTGGGGGAGACAGCACATCCGCAGGAAGACGTCGAGGTCGACGTCGGCGGGCGAGGTGCGGGCCCACTCGAAGTCGAGGATCGCCGTGATCTCGGAGCCGTCCCACAAGATGTTCTCGAACGTCAGGTCGCCGTGGACGAGGAACTTGCTGTCGAACGGCTCGATGGCCGGTGTCAGCTCGTAGACCATGCGCTCGACGTCGTCGATGAGCCCGCGGTCGACATGGGCGAGGGAGCGAGCCTGGTCGAGCGCGACCAGCAGCGACATCACCGGTGAGAGGGTTTCGCCGCGCAGCATCTGCGGGGCGTCGATCAGGGGCAGGTCAGCCGGGCCGGGCGTCTGGTGCAGTCGCTGCATCTTTGTCGCGAGTTGGCTGATCGCGGAGCGGCGTTGCGCCGTCGTCATCGTCGGCCACCAATGGGCGAGCGGCTTGCCGGACACGCGCTTGAGCACGAGATAGTCCGCGCCCATGCGGCCGCCATACGCGACGACCATCGGATAGCCGATCTCGGCGGGAAGACTCGGGCCGAGAATCGCCTCACGGCGCAGCCGCTGGTTGGGCCTGCGGTTCACCCGCACGACATGGGTGGGCGTCAGCCAGACCTCGTTGGTCACGCTGGTCGCGGGCTCGAGCGACACCGTCGAATCGAGCCCGGCCTGGAGGAGCGCGTGGCGGGCGCGTGCCATCGCCATGGGGTTGCGGCGTTCGTTCACGTGCGTCGACCTCGGGTGAGGCCGCGACCGCGTTGCGAGGGTGCCCTCATCATGCCCACCCCATCGGCACCGATCGGGCCGAACTGAGCACCCTGGCGGCGATCGGACTGCGGGACTGGGTCGTTCGGCCCAGTTCTCTCAGGTGCCGAGGCGAGCGGCGTCGGCGAACGTCGGCCAGGCGTTGGTGGCCCACTCGCCGAACGGGCGGTCCGTGAGCGCGACCACGGCGACGTCGACCTCCGGATCGATCCACAGGAAGGTGCCCGTCTGACCGAAATGGCCGAACGTCGCCGGGCTGTTGGTGGGCCCGGTCCAGTGCGGGTCCTTCTGGCCGCGGATCTCCGGGCCGAGGCCCCACGGGTTCGGGTCGTGTCGGCCGAAACCGGGGAGGACGCCCGCGAGATCCGGGAGGTGGGGCGACGTGGCCCGGGCCAGCGTCGGCGCGCCGACGGTCGGCTTCCGCCAGGCGCCGATGAGCCTCGTGAGATCCCGCACCGTCGACCAGGCGCCGGCACCCGCGGACCCGAGAAGGCGGGTCTCCGTCATCGCCAGTGGTTCGAGCACGGCCTCACGGGCGTAGTCGGTGTACGTCATCGCGGCTCGGGCCGCGATCGCATCGGCGACCATGTCGTACGCATGGGTCGAGTAGATGCGGCGACGGTGCGGTGGCGCGAGCTGTGAGTCGTCGTCCGGGGCGACTCCGCCGGCGTGGGCGAGAAGGTCGGCGGTCGACGCACCGGCAGGCGTGACCGTGTCGTCGAGATCGAGCGTGCCCTCCTCGTGGGCGACGAGGGCGACGAGTGCGGTGATCAGCTTCGTCACCGACGCGAGTGCGTAGGGGCGATCGATCTCCGTCGTCGTGGCGGCGACCCCGCCGTCGACGACGATCGCGGCGGCCGCATGCTCCACGGGCCAGTCACGCAGGAGATCGAGGGCGCTCATCGCGGCGACGGTAGCGCTCCGGTGCCATGCCGGCCGCGGTTCCGTGGGAGTCTTGTCGTCGTGAGCGATGTGCCGGGCGCCACGACGATGCGGGTCGATCGAACCTTTGCGTTCATCGATCTCTCGGGCTTCACCCGATTCACC
>BQJV01000467.1 GCA_021604885.1 Acidimicrobiales bacterium | reverse complement strand
CCGGGCGGGGGCCCGGGGCGCTTCGATCCTCCCCGGGGGTCAGCCGAAGAAGGTGATCGTGAAGGGATGGGGCTTCCAGGTGCTGTCGACCGTCGTTGCGATCTCGAGCAGCGGGTCGGTCCCGTCGCAGTCGGTCGCTCCGTCGTTGACATCGGGGTAGCCGACCTCGATCGACGTGTCGACCTCCTCGTTGTTGTCCCAGTCGTAGAGCGGGGACACCTGCACCGTCGTGAACTCGAAGTCGAGGTCGTAGAAGCAGAACGCTGAGGTCGCCTCGAGGTCGACGTTGGCGTTCGTCACGCCGACCGAGCGGGCGGCGACGATCGAGCCGTCGACGAGCACCGTGGCATGGCCGACCGGTCCGAAGGCATCGTGGTAGCGCTTGAGGAAGGTGACCGCCTCGCCACGGGTCACGTCGTCCTCCGGGGAGAACGTCGTCGGCGAGGTGCCGGTGGTGATCTCGTTGTCGAACGCCCACTCGACGGGACCGGCGTAGAACTTGCCGTCCGCCACGTCGTCGAACACGTGCGTGGCCATGGCCGTCGCGGGAACGACAAGAACGGCCGCCAGGATGGCGATCGCGAGTTTGGACTTGGTGATGACGATTGTCATGTGTGCTCCTGTTGGTGAATGTGTATCGAGCGGGGAGCGCCGTATCCGCCGGGGCTCCACGAATCCGCCGATGCACGAACAGTCGCACGGCGCGCGAAGCCCGTCTGTGACGCGCATTCCATTCGGAGGAAGTTCGGGGATCAGCAGTAGGCGACGAAGCGGAACGACTGGTCAGCCAACGCCTCGCTGGTGTCGAACACCCACACGACGTGGAGCTCGGTCTCGTCGCCGGGGAGATAGCTGGCGGCGGCGAACCCGAGCGATGTCGTCGCGGTTCCCATGCAATAGAACTCGTTCGCGAAGAGGTCGCTCGCCCGGACACCGTCGAACCCGACGAGATAGCTGCCGGTGCCGTCGCGTTGAGAGGTCACCGGGTGGGAGCTCTCGAGCACCGATCCGTCGGGATCGATCATCGCCCAGTAGTACTCCGTGTCCTCGACCAGGGAATCGATGGCGTCGGCGTTGTCCCCGATCTCGACGCCCAGCGTCTGGATGTCGTCGGCGTTGTCGCTGATGTCGTCGGCGAGGGCGTCGCGGGCGGGGGCGGCGACGTTCTCGTCGTAGCGCTGCTGGAAGGTGACGGCCTCGTAGCGGGTGACGCCGTCGTCGCCGTTGAAGGTGGTCGGGGTCTTGCCGGTGGTGATGTCGTTGTCGTAGGCCCATTCGACGGCGTCGGAGTACCACTTACCGTCCTCGACATCGGCGAACGGGTGCCCGGCCCACGCCGTGGCCGACCCGGCGAGCACGGCCACGGTGAGGAGTATCGCCAG
This sequence comes from Acidimicrobiales bacterium, assembly GCA_021604885.1. GTDB lineage: Bacteria > Actinomycetota > Acidimicrobiia > Acidimicrobiales > Aldehydirespiratoraceae > JAJRXC01. The sequence goes on along the minus strand of BQJV01000467.1, from coordinate 1,877 downwards.
CTTCGCTTTCGTGATGTGGATGGTGATCGTCATGCGCGCCCCGTCGGCCGTTCCCGCTGTGCCGTGAGCACGGTCACGCGGCGTGGCGGTAACGTCGCCCGCGATGACGACGATCCTGACGGCCGCTGCCCTCCACACGCTCGACCCGGCCGCCACCGGCGACGCCGTGGCGATCGCCGACGGCCGGATCACCGCCGTCGGGCAGCTCGACGATCTTCGTGACGCGCACCCAGGCGCCGAGGTCGACGATCGCTATTGCGAACAGGTGCTCCTGCCGGGGTTCGTCGAGGCGCACTCGCACTCCATGGCCGGTGGCATGTGGAGCAACCTCTATGTCGGCTACTTCGACAATCGCGATCCGGACGGGGAGGTCTGGGCCGGCTGCACGACGATCGACGCGGTCATCGACCGCCTGAGCGCTGCCGATGCGGCGATGGACGACCCGCTGGCGCCGATGCTCGCGTGGGGCCTCGATCCGATCTACTTCCCCGGCGAGCGCCTCGTCGCCGATCACCTCGACCGGGTGTCGACCACTCGGCCGATCTTCGTGTTCCACGCCTCGCTGCATCTCGCCACGGTCAACACGGCTCTGATGGAGAAGGAAGGCATCACCGCGGACACGATGGCCGAGGGCGTGCCGAAGGACGGGGCCGGCAATCCCATCGGTGAGCTCCAGGAGCCGGCGGCGATGCGACTGGCCGGCGACAGCTTCATGTCGATGGTCATGCCGCTGATGTCGCCCGAGGGGATCGGGGCGTTCGGCCGGCTCGCTCGTAACGCAGGGCTCACCACCGCCGTCGATCTCGGGAGCGGCTCCCTCGCCGGCGACGGCATGGCGGGGATGTGGCAGCAGGTGGTGAACGATCCGGCGTTCCCCGCCCGGGTGTCCGTGTTCCACAACCCGGGCCACGGTGGGCCGTCGGATCTCGACGACGTCGCGGCGCTGATCGGGCGCCGGCGCGAGGAATCGTCGGAGAAGCTGCGGTTCGGTGGCGTGAAGTTCGTGCTGGACGGGAGCATCCAGGGCTACACGGCGCGGGTCACCGAGCCCTACGTGAACGGCAAGGACAACGGGTTGTGGCTGGTGCCGCCGGCCCAGCTCGCCGACTGGTTGCGGCCGGTGCTCGACGCCCGCCTCCTGCTGCATGTCCACTGCAACGGCGACCAGGCGGTGGACGTGCTGCTCGACGCGTTCTCCGAGGTCACCGGCGGCGCGCCCTACGACGATCACCGCACCACGGTCCAGCACTGTCAGCTGACCCGCGACGATCAGTACCGCCGAATCGCCGAGCTGGGCATGTGCGCCAATCTGTTCTCCAACCACTTCTGGTACTGGGGTGACCAACACCACGACCTCACCGTCGGCCCCGAACGCGCCGCGCGGATGAACGCGGCGGCCACCGTGCTCGCCAACGACATTCCGCTCTCGATCCACAGCGACGCGTCGGTCACACCGCTCGGACCGCTCCACGTCGCGTGGTGTGCGGCGAACCGCCAGACCGCATCCGGCCGCGTCCTCGGCCCCGACGAACGACTCACCGTGGAGCAGGCGCTGCACGCGGTCACCCTCGGTGCCGCATACCAGCTGCGCATGGACGACGAGATCGGTTCGATCAGCGTGGGCAAGCGCGCGGACCTGGTCGCGCTCGACGCAGATCCGTACGAGGTCGGTGCAGCCGGTCTCCGTGACATCGGCGTGGTCGGCACGGTCCTCGGCGGCGACCACCACGCGGTCGGGTGACGCGGGCGGACATTCCGCTGACGGTGGTCGGCGGCTATCTCGGCGCGGGGAAGACGACGCTGCTCAATCGGCTGCTGACCGGCGACCACGGACGCCGTATCGCCGTGATCGTCAACGACTTCGGGGACGTGGCGAT
>BQJV01000466.1 GCA_021604885.1 Acidimicrobiales bacterium | reverse complement strand
GTCCGCCATGAGGATGGGCGGGTTGTGGAGGTGGGTGATCGACGGGCGGGGACCGACGACGTCGCTCGCGAGCTCGAGTGCGTCCTGCATGGTGGACGCGGGGGTGAACCCGAGGCGCCGCACGGACTTGGGGTCGCCGCCGACGATGATCACACGGCCGAGATACTGCAGCGCGTGGGCGCCCCAGTACCACATGTAGAACGGGTGGACGCCGTGGTACGCGTAGCTGTTGCGGTAGAGGTGGATGTACCACTCGTCCTCGGCGAACTGCTTCTCGTACTTCGCCTCGATCTCGAGCGGATCCGTGGTGTCCGACAGCACTTCCTCGAAGAAGTCGATGTAGCTCGGGTGGTGCACCGGGTGGAACTCCCAGGGCGTCGGGTGGCTCATGATCAGCACGCCGCCCTCACGCACGAGCGGCTTGCCCCGATACATGTTGAAGAAGTAGCCGAGCCCGAGGCACATGACGAGGATCGGGTTCATCACCGAGTTCACGTTGTACGGGCAGATGTAGGGGAGCCCGAACGTGAGCACGTCGGTCTGCCCCTCGACCGGCACGATGTGCTGGTCGAAGCAGTGCTGGAGCGTCTTCTCGTGGACGGCTTCCACGTCGCCCGCCTGCACCGAGGTGAGTTCGTAGGGCGCCTTCCAGCCCTGGAAGATCTTCCGTCGGGCGGTGGCGGGCATCGCGTCGAGACCCTTCTGCATTGCAATGAACGTCGCCCGGTCCTTCGTCGACCATTCCCACTCGCGCTTCTGGAGCACATGGAGCGGGCCGTCGTAGCCGAACGTGTTGTTGTTGATCGTGGTCTCGATCTGGAAGATGCGCGGACCGTGGGCCTTGATCACCTCGCCCTGCCGCCAGTTCGAGTGGTGCAGTTCCGACGCATGGCGATCCATGAAGCTCTTCGACTCCACCATCGTCTTCACGTTGTGGTGATGGCGGATGCCGGAGTAGCCGGAGAGGCCCGTGGCGGTGGACTTCCAGCCGCCGTCCATCGAAACGATGTTGAGGTTGACGTAGATGAGCAGGTCGGACTCGGCCGCCCGCCGGTTCATCGTGACCTGCTCGTCATGGCGGGTCTGCCCGAGCTCGACCATGCCGTCGGGGTCCTCGGCATCGTGGTTGTAGAGCGCGTCCTGGGGTGCGAACGCGTCGTAGATGCGGTCGCCGAGGGCGTGGCGCAGCTCGGCCTCGGTCATGCGGCGATGCAGCGCCAGGGCGGCGATGAGGTGGACGTCGTCGACCCCGGCCGCAGCCGCCATGTCGAGGACCTGTTCGATGATGCGCTGACGGATGTCGGGCTTGCGCATCGACGGCAGCGGCAGCGACAGGTCGTCGAACGCGATCGTGAGCTTCATGCCGGGCGTGAGCAGGGCGGGGAGCGGATCGTCGTCGATGGGGTTGAGCAGTGCCTGACGGATCGACTCGTCGGGATCGTCGAGGCCCGGCAGTGGCTCGGCGGGATAGATGACGCGGCTGCGATCGGCGGGGAGCCGTTCGAGTCGGAACTGCTCGCCGTGATGGAACAGGATCGGCGGCGTCGAGGAGTCGACGTCGAGCACGAAGCCCGGGCGCGGCGCCTGTGTTCGAGGATCAGGCACGGATGCCCCTTCGGTTGCGGATCGGCCCGCGATGGGTGCGGGGACCGATGGGGACGACCCGGTTGGGGGCGCCCGCGGATTTGGACCAGTGTTCGATCAGCCAGCCGCGTCGGCGGGCGATCGCAGCGAGTTTCGTCTCGGCGTTGACGGCGACCGGGAAGCCGACGGCTTCCAGCATCGGCAAGTCGGACGACGAGTCGGCGTAGGCCACCGACTCGCGGAGATCGAGGTCGTGCTCGGCGGCGTAGTCGACCAGCGTCTGGTAGCGCGCCTCGCCGGTCGGCGGCACGCTCGAGAGGCGACCGGTGTAGACGCCGTCGACGGAGGTCATCTCCGCGGCGACGATGTCGTCGAAGAGGGGACGCAAGGGCTCGACGACGAGGTCGAGGGCACCGGTGATCAGCAGCGTGCGATGGCCGAGGCGGCGGTGCTCGCGCACTCGGCGAATGCCGTCGGGGAACGACTTGGTGATGAGCAGGTCGCTCATCATCTCCAGGGCGTCGTGGTCGAGCCGATCGACGGCGGCGTTGTCGAACCGGCGGTAGAAGTAGCGCAGGAAGTCGGAACGGTCGGCCCGGTCGAGCGACAGCAGGGTCGGCGCTTCACGGATCGTCTTCGCGGTGAGGCGGATGCGATCGGGAGTGTCGAGCCGGCGGGTCGCCAACCAGGCGTAGCTGGCGACGACATTGCTCGCGATCAGCGTGTTCTCGAGATCGAACACGGCGAGCTGGCGCTCCGGCGCGAGCACGTTCTTGCGAATGCGTTCGTTGCGGCCGACGCTCACCTTGCGACCGGGGGCCATCTTGAGGCGGGCTTGCTTGACGGTGGACGGCAGCTGGATCTCGTTGATGTAGGTCGGCCAGTCGACGGCCACCGGGTCCATGAGGAACTCGGCCCGGTCCTCGTCGTCGAGCGATCCCCATAATCGATAGAGCCGCTCCAACTGGTAGATCGCCTCGCACTCGGCGTAGGCGCCGTAGAGCTCGACATAGCCGCCCGCCCGCTCGAGCTGCTCCTTGCGCTCCTCCAGCTGGGCGCCGAGTTCCGCCTGCTTGCCTCGCAGCGGCAGCGTGTCGAGGACGCGCTCGCCGATGTCGAGGGCTCGTCGGGCCCGCTTCAGCTGCTTCGACACCCGGCCGCGACCCGGGAAGCTCCAGTCGGGGATCGAGATGGGCTGGTTGTACTCGTCGTAGACCGGACGTTCGGTGAACCAGGCCTGCACGAGGTCGACGAGCTGGCCGTACTTCAGCGGGTTTGCGCCGCCCGATGCGATCTGGACGACATCGGGCGTGTGGTTCCCCTGGTCGTCGAACTCCGGGCCGCGGGCCGCGACCGCAAGGATCGTCGCGACGACGAGATCGACCGGGATGACGTCGACCGTTCCCTCCGGCACGCCCGGGAACTCGACGAGGAGTCCGCGGGCGTAGGCGGCGATGACGGGCTCGGCCATGCGAAAGCCACGGATCCAGCCGGGGACCGGCTCGGCGAGCGCGGACTCGATGATGGACGGCCGCACGATGCTGACCGGTACGTCGCCGCGGGTCTCGCCGAGGGCACGTTCGCCGAGTGACTTGGTGAACGCGTAGGCGTCGGGGAAGCCGAGCGAGCTTGCGCGGGCGCGTCCCGCGTCGGTCATCTGCTGGCCGACCCAGCGCTGGC
>BQJV01000465.1 GCA_021604885.1 Acidimicrobiales bacterium | reverse complement strand
GGTCCGGATGGGTGGTCAGGATCTCGTCGGGGATGCCGTTGCACGGCATCAGGCCGCCGAGGATGCGGTGGTTGCCGACCGGCGTCCGACGATCGCCGCCCCCGCCACCGCCGGTGAGCTTGCCGAACGCGGTGTGGAGGTTCATGCCGCCCTTCACCCCGAAGTTGCCGGTGAGGATGAAGACGAGCTTCTCCAGCCAGGAGTTGAGCGTGGAGTGGGGAGCCATCTGGATGCCGAGGTCCTCGAAGATCGCGCAACTCTCGGCGGCGGCGATGGTCTCGGTGGCGCGACGGATCTCCCCGAGCGGGATGCCGGCCTTGTCGGCCCACACGTCGAGGTCGACGTCGGCGACCAGCGCCTCCAGTTCGTCGAGGCGGTTGGCGTGTTCGGCGAGATACGACCGATCGGCGAGACCCTCGGTGAGGAGGATCGTGAGCATCGCGCCGAGCAGCCAGGCATCGCCGCCGGGCCGGACCTGGAGATGGATGTCGGCGAGTTCGGCGGACTCGGTGACGCGTGGGTCGATGATGATCAGGGTGCGGTCCGGGTCGCTCGCGATCTCCTTGATGACGGTGCGGGCCCGGGGGATGCCGTGTGAGTGCCACGGGTTCTTGCCGAGGAACACCGCGCAGGCCGTGTGCTCCATGTCGGGGGTGGTGTGACAGGACATGGCCCCGAAGAGCTGCCCGTCGACCCAGAACTCGCCTGTCTTCTCCTGGGCGAGGGCGTTGGACGAGTACTTCATGCCCAGCGCCTTGCGGGTGGCGCCGGAGTAGCCGCCGGGCAGATGGTTCCCCTGGCCGCCGCCGCCGTAATAGAAGATCGTCTCGCCGCCGTGCTCGTCGCGGACCCGGGCGAGCCCGTCGGCCACCTCACGGATCGCGGTGTCCCAGTCGACCTCCTCGTAGCTGCCGTCGGGCGTGCGGCGCATCGGGCTGGTGAGGCGGTGCGGACCGTTCTGGTAGTGGTCGAGCCGCAGCGCCTTCTCGCAGGTGTAGCCGAGACTCGCCGGATTCGCCTTGTCGCCGCGGACGCGGGCGAACGTGCGCCCGTCGTCACCCAGCTTGATCTCGACACCACAGTTGACGCTGCACAGATTGCAGGCCGTCTGGTGCCACTGCTGGTCGGTGGTCGTGTCGCTCATCGGGGAGCCTCCGGTGTCTGGACCTCCCTCCGGTCTAGCGGGTGGGCCGAGTCAGTTCAACAAGAGAACTGACTCGGGTCGATCTAGGCTGCGCCGGTGCGACGGATCGTGGTGATGGGAGGGCCGGGCAACGGCAAGACGACGCTCGCGCGCGAGCTGGCGTCGCGGCTCGGTCTCGACCACATCGAGCTCGACAGCCTCTTTCATGTCGTCGACTTCGCGTCGGCCACCGACGACGAGTTCCGCGCCGGCCTCGTCGCCCGTATGGACGCCGCGCCCCAGGGGTGGGTCGCGTGCGGCAACTACCACTCCATGACCGAAGGCCTCCACACCGACCGCGCCGACACGGTGATCTGGCTGGACCAGTCACGTGCGCTCGTCACGTGGCGCACCGCCAAGCGGACCGTGCGGCGGGCGCTTACCCGCCAGAAGCTCTTCGGCAACGACATCCGCGAGCCGCTCACCAACTTCACGCGATGGGATCCGGAGAAGAACATCATCCGCTGGGCATGGGTGCACCACCCCATCTATCGCGAGAAGACGCCGGCCTATCTCGCCCGGCCCGAGTGCGCGCACCTCACCGTGCACCATCTGACCGACCCGGCCGAGGTCGCCGCATTTCTCGAGAGCGTCCCGGTCGCCGACCGATAGCGTCGCCGCCATGAACCGAGGCGTGTTGATCGGGGCGTCGGCGTATGTCCTCTGGGGTCTGTCGCCGATCTACTGGCGGCTGGTGGACGACGTGGGCTCGCTCGACGTCGTGCTCGCCCGCACCGTGGCCACGACGCTCCTGCTCCTCGCGTTCCATGTCGCCGGACGCACCTTCGTCCGGCTCCGGTCCCACATCGAGGATCGTCGGGCTGCAGCCATGTTCGTCCTGAGTGCCGCTTTGCTCGCCGGGAACTGGCTGATCTTCGTGTGGGCGGTCACCAACGAGCGGGTCATCGAGACGAGCCTCGGCTACTTCATCAACCCGCTGCTGTCCGTCGTGCTCGGTGTTGCCGTGCTCCGGGAGCGGCTCCGCGTCGGGTCGATGGTGGCGGTCGCCATTGCCGCGGTCGGTGTGGTGATCCTGACGATCGACGTGGGCTCGTTGCCCTGGGTGTCGCTCAGCCTCGCCGCGTCGTTCGCGGCGTACGGTCTCATCCGGAAGACCTCGCCGGCCGGTTCGCTGGACGGCCTCACCCTGGAGATGCTCGCCCTCGTGCCGATCGCGCTCGTCGCGCTCGCGCTGCGGGCGGCGATGGGCGACGGCGTTGCCGGTGTGTCGGTGCCGGCGCGTGACCTCTGGCTGCTCGGCGCGGGCGTGATGACCGCGGCGCCGTTGCTCCTGTTCGCCACCGCCGCTCGCAGGATCGAGCTCTGGCTCGTCGGCATGCTCCAGTTCATCGCGCCGACCCTGCAGTTCATTCTCGGCGCGGTCGTGTGGGACGAGCCGTGGAGCGGTGGTCAGGTCGTCGGCTTCGTCTTCATCTGGAGCGCGCTCGGGGTCTTCGTGGTCGACCAGGTGCGCACGGCCCGCGCTCAGGTGATGACGTCGAGCGCGTCGAGATCGAGGATCTGAGCAGCGGAGCGCTCGATCATCGCCATGAACATGTCGTCGCCGCGGTCGGTCTGCCCGACGAGGATCGACCCGAGCATGGTCACGAACGGGCCCTGGAACGCGCCATGGCGGTACTGGGCCATCACCTCGTCGGCGGTGAGCTCCACCCCCGCCGCGGCCATCGCGACCCGGTAGCGCTCGAGCGCCTCGGGCTCGTGGCGGCGTCGATCGTCCGGTTCCGCACTGTTGCCGAGGAGGTAGCCGACATCGCGACCGCCGGCGGCCACACCGATGGTCTGCCAGTCGACGGTGCTCACGGGCGCCCCGCCGTAGGCCGAGGCGAACATGAGGTTGTCGAGCCGATAGTCGCCGTGGACCAGCGTGCGGGCCTCCGGCTCGCGTTCGATCCAGTTGCCGATGTTCGCCGCGAAGGTCTCGACGATCGTGCGCGCGTCGTCCGACAGGCGGGCCTGGTAGCGGTCGACGAACATCGGCGTGATCATCTCGATGTAGGCGATCGCGTCGGCGCCACTGGCCCGCAGCCATTCGATGTCGTCGAGGGTCGGGTCGGTCCAGCGCGGGGCATG
>BQJV01000464.1 GCA_021604885.1 Acidimicrobiales bacterium | reverse complement strand
CCGACACGATCGTGCTCGCCGCCGGAGCCCGCCCGTTCATCCCGCCGATCCCCGGTATCGACACCGTGGGGCTGCACACGTCCGACTCGATCATGCGCGTCGACGAGCTTCCGGAGCGGCTGCTCGTCATCGGCGGCGGCTTCATCGCCGCAGAACTCGGCAGCGTGTTCGGGTCGTTCGGCAGCGAGGTGACATTCCTCCTGCGCAGCGACCGGATGCTGCGGGATCAGGACCACGACATCAGCAGCCGCATGACCGAGATCTACGGCCGGCGGTTCACCACCCACACGAACGCGTCCATCGTGGAGATGAGCCGGGGCGACGGGGAGCTCGTCGTCCGACTGGCGGACGGCACCGAGGTGCGCGGTGACGAACTGCTCGTCGCGTCCGGGCGGATCCCCAACGGCGATCAGCTCGGCGTGACCGAGACCGGCGTCGCCCTCGACGAAGCCGGCTATGTCGTCAGCGACGAGTTCGGTCGCACGAGCGTCGACGGCATCTGGGCGCTCGGCGACATCAGCAACCCGGTCCAGCTCAAGCATGTCGCCAACCACGAAGCCAAGGCGGTCTCGCACAACATCACCCACGGCGACGACCTCCGGCCGCTGAACCACCACCTGATTCCGTCAGCGGTGTTCAGCCATCCGCAGATCGGCAGCGTCGGCCTCACGGAGCAGGAATGCACGGCGCAGGGCCTCGACATCACGTCCCACATCCAGGACTACGCCTCCGCGGCGTATGGCTGGGCGATGGAGGACACCGAGAGCTTCTGCAAGCTGATCATGGACAATGCGACACGCACGCTGGTCGGCGCCCACATCATGGGGCCGCAGGCGTCCACGCTCATCCAGCAGCTGATCCAGGGTATGAACGCCGGCCAGACGGTCGACGAGATGGCGACGGGCCAGTACTACATCCACCCCGCCCTGCCGGAAGTCATCGAGCAGGCACTGCTCGAACTGTAGAGCGCTCAGAGGCCGGCGAGGCGCTCCGCTTCGGCCTTGGCCCACTGATAGTCGGACTTGCCGTTGGGACTCCGCACGAAGGCGTCGGTCCGCAGGATCCGACGAGGCGCCTTGTAGGCGGCGATCTGGGTGCGGGTGTGGGCGATGATGTCATCGTCGTCGACGCTGGCGTCGTCGTGGATCGCCACGACCGCGTTCACGGTCTGTCCCCAGCGATCGTCGGGGAGGCCGACGACATTGCAGTCCGCCACGGCCGGGTGGGTCTTGACCGCCTCCTCGACCTCCTCCGGGTAGATCTTCTCGCCGCCGGAGTTGATGCACACGGAGCCGCGCCCGAGAAGCGTGATCGTGCCGTCCGCCTCGACGGTGGCGTAGTCGCCGGGGATCGACCAGCGGATGCCGTTGATCGTCGGGAAGGTCTCGTCGGTCTTGGCCGGGTCCTTGTAGTAGCCGAGCGGGTTCGCGCCCCGGTTGGCGAGCCGGCCGATCTCGCCGGACCCGGGTTCGACCATCTCTCCCTCGTCGGTGATGACCTGCGTCGTCGGGCCGAGCTCGAAGCGGCCGGTGTTGGCGACCTTCTGATCGCGACGGGTCAGCTGCATCGCCTGGCCGACCGACTCACTGGACCCGAGGCTGTCGAGCAGCGTCATGGGCTTGTGGTCGAGGAACGCCTGCTTCGACTCCTGGGACCACATGACGCCGGACGACATGATCTGGAAAACACTCGACAGATCGTGCGGGCGCCCGGCGGCCTCGGCCCGGTCGAGCGCCTCCAGCATGGGACGAGCAAACGCGTCGCCGACGATCGTGAGCATGGTGAGCCGATGGAGCGCGACCGTCGTCCAGAGCTCATCGGCGTCGAACGACCGGGAGGCCAGGGTCGCGACCGTTCCGCCCAGCGTGAGCGTGTGCAGGGCGTTGATCCCCGACGTGCCGTGCATCAGCGGGGCCGCAGCGAGCAGCTTCGTCGTGCGATTGCGGCCGCTCAGCTCGATGGCCGCCTCGATGGCCTCGGTCGCCGTCGTGGGAATGTCGCGGTCCAGCACCCGATAGTGGGCGGTCATGTTGGCGATCATCTGATCGTGGGGCCACATGACGGCCTTCGGGTTGCCTGTCGTGCCGCCGGTGTAGAGGAACCACAGATCCTCGCCCGACCTCGGCATCCGGTCAGCAGGCTCGTGGTCCGCGACCAGGTCCTCGTAGTGGACGGCGCCGTCGAGGAGGTCCCCGCCGCCGACCTGCACGTAGAGGGTGACGAGCGAGCAACGACCCTGCACCTCGGCCACGCGATCGGCGAGCGTCTCGTCGAAGAACAGCACCTTCGCGTCCGCGTTCTCGAGCAGATAGGCGAGCTCGTCAGCGAGGTAGCGATAGTTGACGTTGCACGGCACGGCCCGCTGCTTGAACGCGGCGAACTGGGCTTCCTCGTACTCGAAGCCGTTGTAGAGAAAGAGCGCAATCTTGTCCTCGACCCCGACCCCGGCGGCGTGCAGAGCCCCGGCGAGCCGGGCCGACCGATCCTCGAACGTCGCCCAGTCATGCGTGTCGGTGCCGTGTGCCGCCGCGATCACATCCGGCAGGGCATCCGCGACGCCCTCCCAGATCGTGGCGAAGTTGACGGCGTCGTCGCTCACGGGAACCTCGGTCGTGGCCATGGCAACGCAGCGTAGGCTGTCGACGTGAACGCCCCCACGTCGACCTCGGTCCCCGGATCACTCGGTCCGCGCCAGCGTCGCCGTGATCTCGACCGGCTCGCCGACGAGGAGTTCGATGTCCTGGTCATCGGCGGCGGCATCACCGGCGTGGGCTGCGCGCTCGATGCCGCGACCCGTGGCCTCTCCGTCGCCCTCGTCGAACAGCGCGACATCGCGAGTGGGACGTCCAGTCGATCGTCGAAGCTGCTCCACGGTGGGCTGCGCTACCTCGAACAGCGCGACTTCGCCCTCGTCCGCGAAGCACTGCACGAACGCGGCCTGCTGACCCGCACCGTGTGTCCGCACCTCGTGCGGCCCGTGCGCTTCCTGCTTCCCCTCAACCATCGGGTCTGGCAGCGGCTCTACTACGGCGCCGGCGTGCTGCTCTACGACCTGCTGGCGTGGACCGGTAAGAACCCGCTCCCCCGCCACCGGCATCTCTCGCGGAAGTCGGCGCTCGCGCTGGTGCCCGGACTCAAGCGGTCGACGCTCATCGGCGGAATCGTCTACTCGGACGCTCAGATCGACGACGCCCGCCACACCCTCGCCGTCGCCCGCACCGCGGCACGCCACGGCGCCGCCGTCGCCACCAGCACCCAGGTCACCGGCCTCGTG
>BQJV01000463.1 GCA_021604885.1 Acidimicrobiales bacterium | reverse complement strand
GATCGCGAAGCCGATCGCGACCCACCGGACGCCGTGCGCGGGGCCCAGCTGACGGGCGCGCCGTGCCGTCCACAACGCCCACGCGCCCGTCGCCAGCCCGACGGCGAGCAGTGAGTAGCGGGGCACGTCCGGATGGAAGACGAAGAGGAACGCGAGCAGCAGAGCCGCGACGAAGCTCGGGACCGAGATGAGTGCCGATGTCAACGCATTGCTGGTCCGGTCGAAGGCGCCGCCCTCCCGGTAGGCGGCCACGAGCGCCGTCGGGATCGAGACGAACAGTGCGATGGCGATGCCCATCGCCGCGAGCTGGAGGGTGATCGGCAGGCTCTGCACAAGCAACTCGTTGACGCTGAATGCCGGCTGGACCAGGGACTGGCCGAAGTCGCCCTGCAGGGTGTCGCCCAGCCAGTCGACGTACCGCTCGAGCAACGGGCGGTCGAGCCCCAGCTCGGTCCGGACTCTGGTGATCTCCTCGGGGGTCGCCTCGGTGCCGAGGAGCCGGATGGCCGGGTCGCCGGGCACGAACTCGACGAGCAGGAACGTGGCCGCGGAGACGAGGAAGAGCACCGGCGCGAGCCGCAGCAACCGGGAGCCGACGACGCGCATCATCGGCCGATGCTTCCGGTCAGGGAGCGCCACCAGGAACGGGCGCTGTAGGTGGCTTCGACCGCACGGGTCGTCGGCGCTGCAGGAATGGGGCCCTCGACGGCATCGGCGTCATACGCGATCACCTCGGTGTCGAAGAGCCGGTCGTGGAGTCCGCGTGCGGAGGAGCCGACGGCAAGGGCGAAGACGGCCGCGAGCGCTGCCACCATCACTGTGGGGTGGACCAGCAGGACCCAGCTCCACAGGAGCGCGGCGCGCAGTGCGGCACGAACCGGGGCCGGTGGGTCCGGCGTGGCCGCGGCCACGACCTTGATGCACAGCAGGTCCTTGGCCGGCGTCTGTCCCCGAGCCGCGGTGAAGACCGTCTCGTAGACGACCCCGACGATCACGAGCAGCACCGCGGGGCCCAGGGAACGGCCCCAGGGTCCCCGGTCGAGCAGATCCGTGAGCGGGGCCGTCACCGGCACGAGGACGGTTGCGGCGAGCGCGAACGTGCAGAAGAACACCGTGAAGACGTCGACCAGTCGAGCGGCAAGGCGACGAGCGACGAGCGACCAGCGGGGATCGGACAACGACGTCATGGCAGCGGGTGGTGGCACGCGACGTGGCGGCCCGTGGAGATCTCGACGAGCGCGGGCTCTTCGTTCGCACATCGATCGGTGGCGTGGGGGCAGCGTGTCCGGAAGCGGCAGCCCCCGGGCGGGTCGGTCGGTGAGGGCATCTCGCCGGGGGGAAGCGGGTCGCTGCGGCCGACCCGGGGGTCGGGCTTCGGGATCGAGGAGATCAGGAGCTCGGTGTACGGATGGTGGGGATTGCGGAAGAGGTCGCCGGGCGCGGCCACTTCGCAGACCTTGCCGAGGTACATCACCATCACGCGGTCGGCGATGTGGTTCACCACCGACAGGTCGTGGGCGATGAAGATCATCGTGAGCCCGAAGCGTCCCCGCATGTCGTGCAGCAGGTTGAGAATCTGGGCCTGCACCGACACGTCGAGCGCCGACACGGGTTCGTCGCACACGAGTACCTGCGGATCCATGATCAGGGCGCGGGCGATGGAGATCCGCTGGCACTGACCGCCGGAGAACTCGTGGGGGCGGCGGTCGCCCACGACGTCCGGATCGAGTCCGACGGCGCGAAGGGTGTCGTCGATCCGCTGATCCGCGTCGTCGGGCCGGCCCCAGATGTCGAGGCCCTCGGCGACGATGTCACGCACACGCCGGCGCGGATTGAGCGAGGAGATCGGATCCTGGAAGACCATCTGGAGGCGCGTGCGCATCCGCCGCAGCTCGCGATGATCGAGTTCGGTGAGCTCGACGCCCTCGAGGCGAACGGAGCCGGAGGTGGGCGGGCGGAGCTGCAGGATGGCGCGGCCGCTCGACGACTTCCCGCAGCCGGACTCCCCCACCAGGCCGAGGGTCTCGCCTTCGAGCAGATCGAAACTGATCCCCGAGACGGCGTGCACGGTGCGTCCTCCGGACACGGGGAACTCGACCACGAGGTCCTCCACGCGCAGGAGGGCGTCGTCCGCCGAGCGGAGATGGCTCGTGCCGGTCCCCGCCATCAGAGCGACGATCCTTCGTGCAGGTCGAGTCCGGTTGCCGTGCGTCCGGCCTCGCGATTGCGGGCGCGCGCCTGCTCACCGTCCTCGGTGCCGACCGGGTGGTGGCACGCCTGGAGGTGGTCGAGTCCACCCAGCGGCGCCAAGGCCGGGGCGGTTTCCAGACAGTCGGGCTGTGCCAGTCGGCACCGTGGCGCGAACGAGCAGCCGGGCGGCGGGTCGGTCATGTCCGGCGGACGCCCCGAGATCGCGTCGAGCCGGCCGCCCTGCGCCTGGTCCATCCGGGGGATCGAGCCGAGAAGCGCCTCGGTGTACGGGTGGGCGGTGCGGTCGAACACCGGGATCGTCTCGGCCACCTCGACCATACGTCCGGCGTACATCACCGCCACTCGGTCGGCGTAGGACGCGACGACGCCGAGGTCGTGGGTGATCAGGATCATGGCCATGCCGAGTTCGGCCTGGACCTCCGCGAGCAGGTCGAGGATCTGCTTCTGCACCGTCACGTCGAGCGCCGTGGTCGGCTCGTCGGCGATGAGGAGCTTCGGCTGGCACGAGATGGCGATGGCGATGGTGACCCGCTGACGCATGCCCCCGGAGAGCTGATGCGGGTATTCGCCGAGGCGGCGTTGCGGGTCGGGTATCCCGACCATGTCGAGCAGTTCGATCGAACGTCGTTTCGTCTCCGCGCGGCCGAGCCGGAGATGGCGACGCAGCGGCTCGGCGATCTGCTGGCCGATTCGGCGAACCGGATTGAGGGACGTGAGTGGGTCCTGGAAGACCATCGCCATCTCCCGACCCCAGAACCGGGTGGCGCTGATCGGATCGAGTGCGAGGAGATCGCGCCCCGCGAACGACACGCGTGATGCGGGGTCGACGGTGGCGCTGCGGCCGAGCAATCCCATCACGCTGCGGACCAGCACGGACTTTCCCGAGCCCGATTCGCCGACGATGCCGAGCGTCTCGCCGTCACGGATGGCGAACGACACGCCGTCGACCGCGCGCAACGGCCCCCGCGGCGTCGAGAACGACGTCGAGAGGGACGAGACATCCAGGAGTGGCGGTTCTCCGTTCACGGCGGTTGTTGCTTTCGGCGTCGTCCGGAACCCGACGGTCG
>BQJV01000462.1 GCA_021604885.1 Acidimicrobiales bacterium | reverse complement strand
CGGCCGTCGAGCGGCTGGCCCGCATGCTCCACGACGCATTCGTCGACTACCACGACCGCTTCCTCGGCATCACCCATCGCGCGTCGCGCCGGTTCCTCGACCGGGACTGGCTCGCTCACCAGAGCGATGCCACCGAGCGACTCGGCCTCCACAAGCAGCTCGTCTACGGCGTCGTCGACGCCGCCCGCCTCGTCCTGCCCGACGACGACTTCGCCGCCCGCACACTCTGGATCCGGGCCCGTCGTCGCTATGTCGACCTGGTCGGCGAACGGATGGACCTCGAGCTCGCCGAGACCTTCTACAACTCCGTCACCCGGCGCCTGTTCGAGATCGTCGGGCTCGACACCGACCTGGAGTTCCTGTGGCTCGGCCCGACCGCGCTGCCGGCCGACGATGGTTCGCGCGGCGAGTACCGGGCGTTCCCCCAGGAGGGTTCGCTCGCCGACTGTGTGCGAGAGGTCTTCGAGCATTCGCCCCTCGGCCCCCATTTCGAGGATCTCGACGGCGACGCCGAACGGGTCGCGGCCCGCATCGCCGTGCAGCTCGACGACATCTGGGACGGGCACCTCGACGCGATCGATGTCCTACGGCCGATCTTCTACCGCAACAAGGGTGCCTACCTCGTGGGCCGGTTGCGCTGGCTGAACCGCGTGTCGCCGATCGTCATCCCCCTGCTCAACACCGAGCGCGGCGTCCACGTCGACGCCGTGCTGTTGACCGAGACCGACGCGAGTCGGCTCTTCGGCTACACCCGCTCGTACTTCCACGTGCTGTGCCGTCGCCCGGCCGCGATCGTGGGCTTCCTGAAGTCGCTGCTCCCGGTGAAGCCGGTTGCGGAGCTCTACACGTCGATCGGCTACAGCCAGCACGGCAAGACGAACCTCTTCCGGGCGCTCTACCGGCACATGGAGCACTCCAACACCCGCTTCGAGCGGGCTCGCGGCGCCCGCGGGATGGTGATGGCGGTGTTCACGCTCCCGTCGTTCGACGTCGTCTTCAAGCTGATCAAGGATCGGTTCGCGCCGACCAAGCGGACCACGCCCGACGAGGTGAAGCGGCGCTACAAGCTCGTGTTCAACCATGATCGCGTCGGTCGGCTCGTCGACGCCCAGGAGTTCACCAACCTGAGCTTCCAGCGGGACCGCTTCGACGAGGATCTCATCGACGAGCTCCGCAACGACTGTGCTCGCACCGTCACGATCACCGACGACGAGGTCGTCCTCCACCACGTCTACACCGAGCGACGTCTGTACCCGCTCGATCTCTACCTGCGGGAGATGTCGCCGGAGCGGGCCCGGGCGGCCGCGATCGACTACGGCCACGCGGTCAAGGATCTCGCCGCCGCGGCGATCTTCCCCGGCGACCTCTTCCCGAAGAACTTCGGGGTCACCCGCCACGGCGCGGTCGTCTTCTACGACTACGACGAGCTCGCGCTGTTGGAGGACGTCAACTTCCGCCACATGCCGGTGAGTCAGAGCTACGAGGACGAGATGTCCGACCAGCCGTGGTTTCCGGTCGAGGCCAATGACGTCTTCCCCGAGGAGTTCAAGACGTACCTGCGATCGCCGCGCGTGGTCGGTGAGATCATGGAGACCCGACACCCGGAACTGTGCACCGTCGAGTTCTGGCAGTCGATGCAGAAGCTGCACGAGGCCGGCCAGTTGCCGGACTTCTACCCCTACCCCGAGGAGCTCCGCTTCCATGCCGCTGACACGGACTGAGGGGCGCATCGCCGTCGTCACCGGCGCGGGCTCGGGCATCGGGCGGGCGATGGTGGCGCACTTCGTGGAGCGGGGCATGAAGGTGGCCGCCGCGGACATCGACGAGGCCGCAGCCGAGGAGTCCGCCGCCCTCGCGGGCGGCGAGGCCATGGCCTGGGCGGTGGACGTCGCCGACGCGGCCTCGGTGCAGCAGTTGGCGGACGACGTGTACGACCGCTGGGGTGCGGTGCACCTGCTCTGCAACAACGCCGGTGTGTTCCAGGCGGGTCTCGCCTGGCAGCGATCGCTGGACGACTGGCGCTGGGCACTCGACGTGAACCTGTGGGGCATTATCCACGGCGTCACCTCGTTCGTGCCCCGGATGCTCGACGGCGGCGAGGAGGGCCACGTCGTCAACACGTCGTCCGTCGCCGGATTCGTGGCCGCACCGTTCAGCGGCCCCTACAACGTCTCGAAGGTGGCGGCGTTCTCGATGAGCGAGACGCTCGCCCACGATCTGGCCGCGGTGGGTGCTCCGGTCGGGGCGTCGGTGTTGTGTCCGAGCGCGATCCGCACCGGCATCGCCCACACGGACAAGGTGCGCCCCGGAGGTCCCGCCGACGAGGGTGACGACGCGTCGTTCGTCCGCGACTCGCTCTTCCAGATGACCGAGGCGGGGATCGACCCGTCCGAGGTGCCACCGATCGTGCTCGCCGGGATCGCCGCCGGCGATTTCGTGATCGCCACCAAACCGTCGTACACGGACCAGATCCGGACCCGGTTCGACGCCCTGCTCGACCGTCGTCTCCCCCCGACACCGGCGGTCGACTGAGCCTGATGCGCACCCACGTCGCGGCGCTCGACGGCCTCCGGGGCGTCGCCGTGGCGGCGGTGGTCGCCTATCACGTGTGGCCGGAGGTGGTGCCCGGCGGCTATCTCGGCGTGGACCTCTTCTTCGTCCTCTCGGGCTATCTGATCACCAGCCTCCTGCTCGAGGAACACCAGCGGGCGGGCCGCGTCGATCTCCTCGCGTTCGCCGGTCGCCGTCTGCGACGGCTGCTCCCCGCGGTGCTCCTGGTCGTCGGGGCGACGGCGATCTACGTCAATGCCCGGGGCGACTTCGGTGAGATCGAACGCATGCGTCGCCACGGCCTCGCCACCATCGGTTATGTCGCGAACTGGCTGTTCATCGCTGACGGTGACTCCTACTTCGCCGACGTGGTGGGGCCGTCGATGCTGCGCCACGTGTGGTCGCTCGCGATCGAGGAGCAGTTCTACCTGTTGTGGCCGCTCGCGACCTGGGCCGCGTTGCGCCTCGCCGGTCGGCGCGGGGTGGCGGCGGTCGCCGTCGGGTTCGGCGCCGTCTCGGTGGCGCTGATGGCGATCTGGTTCGAGGCCGCCGACCCCAGCCGGGCCTATTTCGGCATGGACACCCGCATCTTCGAGCCCCTTGTCGGTGCGGCGCTCGCCGCGGTCCTGCCCCTGCGGGCCGCCAAGCCGCCCGTGCTCGTGCGCCTGTCGTGCTCGTCGCGGCGACGGCGGACGGACCGCTCGCCCGGGTGCTGGCCTGGCGGCCGCTCGTGGCGCTCGGGGCGAT
>BQJV01000461.1 GCA_021604885.1 Acidimicrobiales bacterium | reverse complement strand
AATCCGCCGACGGCGATCTGGATCGCCCGCTGGGCCCGTGCGAGGTCGTCGCCGTGGAGCCCGGCGAGCTCCAACTCGCGGGCGAGAGTCACCTCGATGGGGTGGACCTGGGCCGCGGCGTTGCCGGTCTGGTGGGCGAGGGACGTGACGGCGCGGTTCGACATGGCGTTGTCCCACAGATGTCGCGACGCGGAGAACACCCGCTCACGCGGGGTCGTCCCCTCGATGGGCACGGCGGCGAACCGCTGGGCGTTGGCCCGGATGATCTCGAGGATGAGCTCGTCGCGACTGCCGACGTGCCAGTAGATGGTGTTGGTGGTGACGCCGAGTGCGCCGGCGAGCCGCCGCATCGTGAGCGCCTCCACGCCCTCCGCCTCCACGAGGGCGAGGGCCGCGGCGACCATGTCGTCGCGGTCGAGCCCGGCTCGACGACCGGTGTTGGTGGCGGCCTTGCTCATGACCGGTCACCGATTCGGATCACGCGCTTGACGGTCGGGGAGGAGTTCTGGAACACTGTGCAAGTAACACTAGAACAGTGTGCAAGTAGACGCAACGGTCCGGCAGGAAGCGCCGGCGAGAACGGAGCGACCAGCCATGGGATACAACCCCACCGACGGGATCGACCAGAGCAACAACCCGTACATCATCGTGTCCTCCGACACGCACGCCGGTCTGTTCGTCGAGGAGTACCGCGAGTATCTCGACGCCTCGGTCCACGAGGAGTTCGACACCTGGCTCGCCACCCGCCACGAGCATCGCGCCATGGTCGAGGAGATGAACGGCGAATACGTCGAGCAGTGGGAGCGGGAGAACGAGATCGGGCTCAAGGGTGCCTACGACCCGGCGATCCGAGACAAGACACTCGACGCCGATGGCGTGGCCGGCGAGATCATCTTCGCCGACGGTGACGCGGTCACCGGCATGGAGTCGCCCCCGTTCGGGGCCGGTCTGTCGGCCGGGATGATCACCGATCCGCGCCTCGCGTGGGCCGGCGCTCGCGCCCACAACCGTTGGCTCGAGGAGTTCTGCGCGACCAACCCGCCCCGCCGGGCCGGTGTCGCTCTCGTGCCGATCACCCATGGCGTCGAGGAGTCGGTCAAGGAGATCGAGCAGCTGGCGGGCAAGCCGGGTGTCAAGGGGATCATGATCCCGACGATGTGGCACGACAACCCGTCGTACGGCCACGAGCACTACGACCCGGTGTGGGCCGCGTGTGCCGAAGCCGGGCTCGTCGTCCACACCCACTCCGGTGAGGCCGACAGCCCCGCCTACAACGAGAACATGGCCCAGTACATGCTCGAGGTCGCCTTCTGGACGCACCGTCCGCTGTGGCAGCTCCTGCTCTCCGGCAAGTTCGACAAGTTCCCGAACCTCAAGTACGCCCCGGTCGAGTGTGGCTCCTGGTGGCTCGGTGATCTGCTGTTCAAGACCGACGCGGTGTTCGGCGGCCGCAACTGGAAGGTCAAGAAGATGGCCTCCCGCACCAAGAACCTCATCGAGCGACTGCCGTCGGAATACATCGGCGACAATGTGTTCATCGGCGCTTCGACCATGAGCAAGGTGGAGCTGCGTCGTCGCTATGTGAACGGTCTCGACGCCCTCATGTGGGGCACCGACTATCCGCATCCAGAGGGATCGTGGCCCAACACGGTCGAACGACTCGAGACGGACTTCCAGGAGATCCCCGTCGAGGAGACGCGGCTGATCCTCGGGCTCAACGCCGTGCGGTGCTACGACCTGGACGTCGACGGACTCACCAAGATCGCGGCGGACGTCGGGCCGACGCCCGAGCAGCTCAACCAGGACCTGTCGCTGCGCACCCCGCCCAATGCTGTGCGCGAAGCCCGGTTCTGGTTCGACGACTACAACATCCCCTGGCCGGGTGACGACGAGTAGCGCTCGTTGACCGGCTCTCGGGTGACAAGAATCCGCGTCGGCCTCCAGCTGATCGGCGACCAGGTCCTCGACCCGGTGCCGTCGGCGCGGGCCGCGGAGGATGCCGGATTCGACATCGTGTTGGTCGCCGATCACATCGGGGCGACGCGGCACGCGCCGATGGTCAACCTCGCCGCGATCGCCGGCACCACCGAGCGGATCCGGCTCGGCACGTACGTCCTCAACAACGACATGCGCCACCCGGTGCAGCTCGCGTGGGAGGCAACAACGCTCGATCGCCTGAGCGGTGGCCGCTTCGAGCTCGGGCTCGGCGCTGGTCACACGCCCCACGAGTACACCGAGGTGGGGATCACCCTCGATCCGCCCGGCGTCCGCAAGGCGCGTCTGCGCGAGGCGGTCGAGATCATCCGCCCGCTGCTCGACGGCGAGACGGTCGACTTCGAGGGTGAGCACTACCGGATCGAGGCCGCGTCGGTGATCCCGGCCGAACAGGACCGGCTGCCGATTCTCGTCGGGAGCCAGGGCCGCGTCGTACTGCGCCATGCAGGCGAGCACGCCGACGGCGTCGGACTGATGGGGCTAGGGAAGACGCTCCCCGACGGACATCAGCACACGGTCAGCTGGGCGACCGACCGGCTCGATCAACAGGTGGGCCACGTGCGCGAGGGTGCAGCGGGACACGACCGCACGGTCGACCTCAGTGCCCTGGTGCAGGTGTGCGAGGTGACCGACGACCGCTCGGCGGCACTGGCTGCCGTCATCGACGATGAGATCGGGCTGACCGCTGAGGTGGCCGCGACCGCGCCGTATGTCGCCGTCGGCACCGTGGACGAGATCGCCGCCCACTTCCGGACCGGCCACGACCGGTGGGGCATCACCACCTATGTGGTGCGCTGCCCGGATCGTGACGCCATCGACACGTTCGCTCCCGTGATCGCCGCGCTGCGCTGAATTCTCGCCGGCCGACTAAACCGATCGGCGGAGGAAAGCGTTCATGGGGCGATGAATCCCGAGGATCCCGAAGCGTTCTGTGGACAGGTGAGTGGCCGACTGACGGCCGCGCTCACGCTCTACACCGGCGACCGTGACGTCGCCGAGGAGCTCGCGCAGGAAGCGCTCGCTCGTGCGTGGGAGCACTGGGACCGGGTCGGCGCGATGGCGTCACCCGAAGGCTGGGTGTTCCGCACCGCTCGCAACCTCGCGGTGTCGCGGTGGCGGCGCCGGGCGATCGAGCGGCGAGCCCGCGCGGCCGCACCGGCGACCACGGTCGACGACCCCGCCGAGGCGGTTGCCTTGCGCGAGGCCGTGGCCCGGCTGCCCGAACGCCAACGGGCGACGATCGTGGCCCGGTTCTACCTCGGGCTGTCGGTCGCCGAGACTGCTCGTCACCTCGACTGCGCCGAAG
>BQJV01000460.1 GCA_021604885.1 Acidimicrobiales bacterium | reverse complement strand
CTCCTTGCCGATCACGGCCGTCGTCTCCACGACCAGGTCCGCGCCGTCCCACACCGTCACCGCTCGCGCCGTGAGGTTCACCTCGGCACGGAAACGATGTGAGGTGATCACGGCATCCGCCGCAGGGATCCACGCTTCGGTGCCGTTGGGTCGGATCGGGACCTGCACCTTGAGCCATTCGCCGTCGTCCGTGCGATCCGTGATCATCAGCGCGAGCTCGTTGCCGAAGTAGGTCGGATTGCTGATGGCGAACTCGAACACGGCAGGCTCGCCGTCAGGCTCCTCGTAGGCATCGAGCAGCGTCACCTCCTCGCGGATGGTCGCGACGAACGTCTCGTACGGATCCGGCGGGATCGTCGACGTCGTGACGGTCGGCGCTGTCGTCGTGGCCGGCACGGTCGACGTCGTGGTGGTGGTCGTCGTAGAGGTCGTCGTCGACGTGGTCGTGGTCGACGCCGCGACGGACTCCTCCGCCGTCCTGGCGCCGCACCCGCCCGCGACGACGCCGAGTGCCAGCAGGAGGGCGAGGGCGCGGCGGGAGAACATCGAGGTCATCGTAGAGATCATCGGCATCGGGCGTCTCCTGATGAACCCTCCACGGCTACCGTCGATTCCGTGGAACTGGTCGAGGTCGCCGACGGCATCCTGCTCGCACAACGCGACCCGGGCGGCTTCGGCTCGGCCAACTCCGTGGCGATCTACGACGACGACGGGATCACGGTGGTGGACGCGTGCACCGTTCCCGCCCACGCCGCGGAGCTGGCGGACCTGCTGGCCGACACCGGAGTGCCCATCCGTCACCTCGTCTACACGTCACCGCACATCGACCATGTCGGCGGATCGAGCGTCTACCCGCTGGCAGCCGTCTACGGCCGCCGGGAGACCAGCGTCCTTCTCGAACAGCCGCCGAACCTCGCCGCCTACCAGCACCTCGAGCCCGGTCTCGCGGCCGACTTCACGGACCTGACCACCCGGCCCGTGTCCCACATGGTCCAGGAGGCGGCGTGGCTCACGTCCCGCGTCGTGGTCGCGCCGACGCACGGCCAGACGGCGGAGAACCTCGTCGTGCAGATCCCCGACGCGAACGTGGTCATCGCCGGCGCGATGGCGTCGTTCGGTGTGATCCCGGCCGCCTGGGCCGGAGATCCCGCCGCGTGGGCCGAGCAGCTCGACGTCCTCCTCGGCTGGGGGACGACGATCGTCCCGGGCTACGGCGCAGTCGGCGGCGAGCCGGAGATCAGGGAGCTCCAGCGCTACCTCCGTGCGGTCGCCGAGGGCACCGCCGATGCCGCCGAGTGGGCCGATTGGGGCAACCAGCGCTTTCACCCGGCCAATGTCGAGCGCGCGGCCTCGCTCGCGGCCGGCGATCCGTCGCCGCCACCCACCATCCTTCGTCTCATGGGGATCGGCTGACGGCACGGTTTACGCTGGGCCACCCATGACCGAGGTCCGCAGCCACTCCGCCCGCGACTTCCCGCTGCCGATGCTTCGGGAGGCCAAGGGCGAGCACACGATCTCCGTCTGCATTCCGGCCCGCAACGAGGAGGCGACGGTCGGCACCATCGTCGGGGCCATCCACGAGCACCTCGCGTCGAACGGCCACTCGCTCGTCGACGAGATCCTCGTCATCGACGATCGCAGTGAGGACGGCACCGCGGCGGTCGCCCGCGCGGCCGGCGCCGTTGTCGTCGAGGTCGCCGACGTCCTGCCCGGCATGGCGCCGGGTGCGGGCAAGGGCAACGTGCTGTGGAAGAGCGTCGCCGCGTGTCGGGGCGACCTGATCGTGTGGATCGACGCCGACCTGACGTCCTTCACCCCGGCGTGTGTGACCGGCCTGGTCGGGCCCCTGCTCACCGATCCCGACATCGCGATGGTGAAGGGCTACTACGAGCGCCCTGAGATCGGTGGCACCGGAGGTGGACGCACGACCGAGCTGATGGCCCGGCCGTTGTTGGCGACCCTCTTCCCCCATCTCACCTCCGTGCGCCAGCCCCTCGGCGGCGAGTACGCGGCCCGGCGCGACATCCTCGAACAGGTGCCGTTCAGCATGGGCTACGGCGTGGAGACGGGCCTGCTGATCGACATCGCCGCCCTCGTCGGCACGGAGCGACTCGCCCAGGTGGACCTCGGCGTGCGGGTCCACCGCAACCGCCCGCTCCACGAGCTCTCGGTCCAGGCAATGGAGATCCTCCATGTCGCGCTGCACCGGGCGGAGGTCGAGTGGCAGGACGAGTGGAGCCACGTCCTGCTGCGGCCGGACCTCGAGCCCGTCGAGGCGCTGGTGGACGAGCGCCCACCGCTCGCGACCGTCGACGAATATCTCCGTACGCGATGAAGCTCGACCTCGTCGCTGCCTATCGCTGGATGCGCCTCACCCGCGAGGTCGACGAGGCCATCCGCACCCTGTGGCTGACCGGTCAGGGCGTCGGCGGCACCTTCAACCAGCGGGGCCACGAAGCGATCTCGGTCGGCCCTGCGCTCTGCCTGGACGAGGACGATGTCGTCGCCCCGATGCACCGCGACCTCGGCGCCTATCTCGTGCGGGGCATGACTCCCCATCGATTGCTGGCCCACCAGCTCGGGCGGGCAACCGGACCGAGCGGCGGGCGTGACGCCAACATCCACGGATGCGGCGACCTCGACCTCGGCATCATCGGTTTCATCTCCCATCTCCCCCAGTCGTTGCCGGTCGCGGTCGGAGCCGCGATGGCGTTCAAGCTCCGGGGCGAGGACCGGGTCGCCATGACCTGGACGGGTGACGGCGGTGCGGTCACCGGCCTGTTCGCCGAGTCGCTGAATCTCGCCGCGCTCGACAACGCCCCGGTCGTGATCGTCGTCGAGAACAACCAGTACGCCTACTCGACTCCGATCGAACAGCACTCCGCCAACCCCGACATCGCGGCGCGCGCCCGCGCCCTCGGCGTGCGGGCCGTGGACGTCGACGGCAACGATGTGGAAGCCGTCCACCACGCCAGTCGCAAGGCGGTCAACCGCGCCCGCAACGGCGGTGGCCCGACGGTGATCGTCGCCGAAACGATGCGGATGCTCGGCCACGCGATCCACGACGGGTTCGAGTACGTGCCGCAGGGACTCCTGGAGACCTGGGAGCGGCGGGACCCGATCGACCGCGTGCTCGCTCGTCTCCACGACGAGGGCGTCGAGCAGCAGCGGATCGATCGCATCGACGCGGACGTGGCCACCGAGATCGCCGACGCGCTCGCCTTCGCCCACGACAGCCCGTGGCCCGACCCGGCGACGGTCACCGACGGCGTCTGGGCAGGCGACGCATGAGCACCGGCACCTACCTGGACGCGAT
>BQJV01000459.1 GCA_021604885.1 Acidimicrobiales bacterium | reverse complement strand
GAGCAGGCCGGCGATGATCGAGAGCATCGTGGTCTTGCCGGCGCCGTTGCGGCCGAGGAGCGCGACGACCGAACCGGCATCGACGGCGAAGTCGACGCCCCGCAACGCCTCGACGTCGCCGTAGCTCTTGGTCAGCCCCGTCGCGCGCAGCACCGCGTCAGACTCGCCGTCAACCGCCGACGGGGCAAGTGATTACCGGCGGGGAGCGCATGACCCACCGTTGACAGGGCTCGGATATACGGCGTATATTCACGGGATGCCGACCGCGACCCGAACCACCGGGCTGACCCCGGAACGCATCGTCGGCGTCGCCCGCGGGCTGATCTCCGAACACGGCCTCGACTGGTTCTCCATGCGCAAGCTCGCCGCCGAGCTCGAGGTGAACCCGATGACGGTCTACCTGCGGTTCGAGAGCAAGGACGAGCTCCTCGACGCGGTCGCCCGACAGGCCCTGCAGGACGTCCGTCTTCCCGATCTCCCCGACGGCACCTGGGAGGAGCGTGCAACCGCGCTCTGCACCGCCCTGCGCAACCATCTGCTCGCCGACCGGAATCTGCTGGGCCTCTTCGCCACGGCGGACCGGCTCTCCGGGGCCGTCGCCCAATCGGTCGAGCAGGGACTCTCACTGATGGAGGAGCTCGGGCTCGAGACCGATGAGGCGGTGCAGGGATTCCGCGCCCTGTTCTGGCACACGGTCGGGTTCACTCTCGTCCACCACAGCTTCGATTCGTTCCCGGCCGACACGCCGGGTGGCCTGCAGGCCAGCATCGGCGCGGTGGACGCCGCCACCCATCCGGCCTTCGCCCGCCATCTGCCGTCGTTCACGTCCGTCGACGGCGACGCCCTCTTCGACCAGACCACCCGACTTCTCGTCGCCGGCATGCACCGTGCCGCGACATCCTCCCAAGGAGCCCCATGACCACCACCGAATCCACCGACCGGGCCGGCACGAGCGACCCCGCCGGCGCCGTCGCCCCGGGACGGGTGTACATCGACCGTTTCGACATGTCGATCGGCCCCTGGCTGCACCTCGCTGACGAACGCCGACGACTCGCGAATCCCCGCTACGACCACATCACGGTGACCCCACGCGGCGCCACGCTCGGCGCCGAGATCAGCGGCATCGACCTCACGACGGACCTGAGCGACGCGGTGATCGACGAGATCGCCCGGGCGCTCGCCGACTACAAGGTCGTCTTCCTCCGCGATCAGGCCGTCACCTCGGCCCAGCACGTGGCGTTTGCCCGACGGTTCGGCGCGCTCGAGATCCACCCGTTCATCACCGGCAACGAGGAGCACCCGGAGCTGGTCCGCTTCGAGAAGGGCGCCGACACCGGCGGCTTCGAGAACGGTTGGCACCACGACGTGACGTGGCGTGAGGTGCCGTCGATGGGAGCGATCCTCCACGCCGTGCAGGTCCCGCCGACCGGGGGCGACACGCTCTTCGCCGACATGGGCGCGGCATACGACGGTCTCACCGAGGAGTGGAAGGAGCGCATCGAAGGGCTCCATGCCATCCACGACTACACGTTGGCCTTCGCGCACCAGGTTCCCGACGACCAGAAGGCCGAGATGCGCGAGAAGTATCCGCTCGTGCGCCACCCGGTCGTGCGCACCCACCCGGTGACCGGTCGCAAGCTGCTCTACGTCAACGGCTACTTCACCAGCCACATCGAGGGCATGGAGGCCGACGAGAGCCGCGAGACCATCATGCACCTCATCGCCCAGGCGGCCATCCTCGAGTATCAATACCGCCTGACCTGGGAGAACGACACGATCGTCTTCTGGGACAACGCCTCCGTGCAGCACTACGCGGCCAGCGACTACTACCCCGACATCCGCATCATGGAGCGAGCGAGCATCGTGGGCACCCGCCCCGCCTAATGTCGCGGCCGTGGCGCCGATGACCGACTGGAACCCCGTCCTGCGGGGCGAGTTCGAGAAGCCGTACTGGGCGACCCTCATGGCCTTCGTGAACGAGGAGCGGTCGACCTACGAGGTGTTCCCACCGCACGACGAGGTGTTCGCCGCCCTGCACCTGACCCCGCTCGCGAACGTCAAGGTCCTGATCCTCGGCCAGGACCCGTACCACGGACCCGGTCAGGCCCACGGGCTCTGCTTCTCGGTGCGCGCGGGCGTGCGGGTTCCGCCGTCACTGCAGAACATCCACAAGGAACTCCACGAGGACCTCGGGGTCGCGATTCCGGACCACGGGAACCTCGAGGCGTGGGCGCGCCAGGGTGTGCTTCTCCTGAACACCACGCTCACGGTGCGGGCCCACCAGGCGGCGAGCCACCAGCGCCAGGGATGGGAGCGGTTCACCGACGAGGTCATCGACGTGGTCAATGCGAAGGAGGAGCGCGTCGTGTTCATCCTGTGGGGCGCAGCGGCGCGCAAGAAGCGTTCGATCATCGACCTGCATCGCCACGCCGTGATCGAGTCACCACACCCGTCGCCACTCTCGGCCCACAAGGGCTTCTTCGGGACGAAGCCGTTCAGCCGCGCGAACGCCGCCCTCGTCGACGCGGGGCGGCCTGCGGTGGACTGGAGCCTTCCGCCTCTGTGAGCGAAGCCCGCAGCGCCGCAATCGCCTCCGGCGCGAGCGGCTCCCAGGATCCGGGCGTGAGGCCGTCGAGATCGATCGGACCGATGCGTTCGCGCACGAGGCGCAGGGTCGGGAAACCGACCGCGGCGGTCATGCGTCGGACCTGACGGTTCCTGCCCTCGGTCAGGGTGAGACGCATCCAGGAGTCCGGGATCGACTTCCGGACCCGGATCGGCACCCGTCGTTCCGGAAGGTCGGGCGGCGTCGCCAACTGCTCGACCGTGGCCGGGCGGGTTCGTCCGTCCTTCAGATCGACGCCCCGTTCGAGCGCCCGACAGGCCGCGTCGTCCGGCACCCCTTCGACCTGGACCAGATAGGTGCGGGGGTGCCCGATGTCGGGACGCATCAGTCGAGTGCGCAGATTCTTCCCCCGGGTGAGAAGGAGTAGCCCCTCGGAGTCACGGTCGAGTCGGCCCGCGGCGTAGACGTCCGGCACGTCGATGTGATCGGCGAGCGTTTCGCGCCCGTCGCGATCGGTGAACGCCGTCATGACACCGTGCGGCTTCCAGAACCGCAGCACCAGGTCCGGGTCGTCCACGGAGTCAGAAGTACCAGGGAAACGCGGACCAGTCGGGTGTCCGCTTCTCGAGGAATGCGTCACGGCCCTCGGTGGCCTCGTCGGTCATGTAGGCCAGCCGCGTGGCCTCGCCCGCGAACACCTGCTGGCCCACCAGCCCGTCGTCGATCAGATTCATGGCGAACTTCGCCATGCGTTGACCGGTCGGGCTCTTGGCGTT
>BQJV01000458.1 GCA_021604885.1 Acidimicrobiales bacterium | reverse complement strand
CTCGACGACGGCAACGCGCATGCCCGCCATCACCGCGCTCGCGGCGTTGGTGCCGTGGGCCGATGACGGGATCACGCAGATGTCTCGCTCGTGGTCACCGCGGCTCTGGTGGTAGGCACGGATCGCGAGGAGCCCCGCGAGTTCGCCCTGCGCACCTGAGTTCGGCTGGAGCGAGACGGCGGCGTATCCGGTGATCTCCACGAGCCAGCGTTCGAGCTGGTCGATCATCCGCTGGTAGCCGACGGTCTGGTCGACCGGCGCGAAGGGGTGAATGCCGGCGAGCTCGGGCCAGCTGATCGGCTCCATCTCGGTCGCCGCGTTGAGCTTCATGGTGCACGAGCCGAGGGGGATCATGGATCGGTCGAGCGCGATGTCGCGGTTCACCAGCTTGCGCATGTAGCGGACGAGATCGGTCTCGCTGCGGTAGGCGGAGAAGATCGGGTGGCTCAGGGCGGGGCTGGTCCGCCGCAGCGCCTCGGGACGGGGGTCGGCGACGGTGGCGTCGAGCGCATCGAGGTCGGCTTCCACGCCGAACGCGTGCCAGACGGTCTCGATGACCTCACGGCTCGTCGTCTCGTCCAGCGACGCGGCGACGGTGTCCGCGTCGACGCGGCGCAGGTTGAGGCCCTCCGCCAGCGCGATCGCCATGACCTTGTCGGCCCGGCCCGGGACGCGGGCGCAGACGGTGTCGAAGAACGAGTCGTGGACGATCTCGATGCCGCCGTCCCGGAGCCCCTCCGCGAGCACGGCCGCGAGACGATTGACGCGGCGGGCGATACGGCGAAGGCCGACGGGGCCGTGGTGGAGGGCGTACATCGACGCCATCACGGCGAGAAGCACCTGCGACGTGCAGATGTTGGAGGTGGCCTTCTCGCGGCGGATGTGCTGCTCGCGTGTCTGCAGCGCGAGGCGCAGCGCGCGCCGTCCCCCGGTGTCGACCGACACGCCCACGAGGCGGCCCGGCAGCGAACGCTGGTGGTCCTCGCGTACCGCGAAGTACGCCGCGTGCGGACCACCGAAGCCCATCGGCACACCGAACCGTTGGGTGCTGCCGACGACGACGTCGGCCCCCAGGTCGCCGGGCGGCGTGAGCACGGTGAGCGCCAGCGGATCCGCTGCGACGGCGACCAGTGTGTCGGCCGCCCGGCAGCGCTCGATGATCTCGGCGAGGTCGGGAATGGCTCCTGTGGTGCCCGGATACTGGACGAGCACGGCGTAGGCGCCGTCGAGGTCCGCCGTGAGCGGATCGGCGACCGCGGTCTTGAGTCCGATCGGCTCGGCGCGCGTCTCGACGACCGAGATGGTCTGCGGGTGGCACTCGGGGTCGATCACGAAGCGGTCGCCCTGCTTGCCGCGGCTCACACGGTGCAGCATGGTCATCGCCTCGGCCGCGGCAGTGCCCTCGTCGAGCAACGAGGCGTTCGCGAGGTCCATGCCGGACAGCTCGGACACCATCGTCTGAAAGTTCAACAGCGCCTCGAGCCGCCCCTGGGAGATCTCGGGCTGATACGGCGTGTACGCGGTGTACCAGCCGGGGTTCTCCATGATGTTGCGGCGGATGACCGGGGGCGTGTGGGTGTCGTGGTAGCCCATGCCGATCAGCGAGGTGAGCGGCCGGTTCGCCGAGGCGATCGCCTTCAGTTCGTCCTGGGCGGCCTGCTGACCGATCGGCTCCGGCAGGTCGAGGGGCGCCGTCATCCGGATGTCGTCCGGGACGGTCTGGTCGATCAGGGTGCCGACATCGGGGAGGCCGAGTGTCGCGAGCATCTTCTCGCGGTCGCCGGTCGGCGGGCCGATGTGGCGGCCGACGAACGCGTCGCGGCCTTCCAGCTCGATGAGGGTGGGCCGGTCGTCATTCGTGGGCATGGGAACTCCGGGCGTCGTCGCTGAGGGTTCCCCGCTCGGTCCGGAGGCCTGAGAGCTTCACGTCGACGAATCGGCGCTTTCCCCTTCGGCGGGTGGACGAGCCACCACTCTCCCGAGACGTCCACGTGCCGGCGGTCAGGGTGCCTGAGAGGTTCCCGGGGAGGTTGCTCCTTCGGCGGCCGCCCGAGCCCAAGGACCCGGTCGACGCTCTCCCGCCATCACAGACGACGTGGTGTCGACGGTAACAGGATCACCGTCAGGACAGCTCGATCAGGAGGAAGATCATGCTGATCGCGTTGACGTAGATGTGGGCGAAGATCGACGCGCCGATCCGGCCGGTGGCGATGCGGCCGAGGCCGATGACGGCACCCAGCACGAAGAGGATCGGCGTACGCCAGGGCTCGAAGTGCGCGACGGCGAACACCAGACTCGTGATGGCGAGGGTGGACCACTGATTGAACCCGCGCTTCTCCAAGGCGCTCCACCACAGGCCGCGGAAGACGACCTCCTCGATCACGGGAATCGCCGTCGCACCGAGGAAGGCCATGAGGTAGATCCACACGGAGAGGCCGCTGCTCTCGCCGTCGGAGTCCTGCATGAGATCGGCGACCGCCGCCGTCGGTTCCTCGCCGAAGATCTCGATCATCGCGACCGCAGTGATGCCGGCGAGGATCAACGCCGAGATGCAGAGCGCGGCGCCGACGGCTGCATCGCCGAAGGTGACCCCGGCGCGGAGGTCGGCCACCAGGCCCTCGCCTTTCGCCCGGGCGGCCCAGGCCACGTAGGTGAACTGGCAGACGGCCGGCCCCACGATGAGCACGGGGAGCCA
The DNA here is from genome assembly GCA_021604885.1 of Acidimicrobiales bacterium. Classification (GTDB taxonomy): domain Bacteria; phylum Actinomycetota; class Acidimicrobiia; order Acidimicrobiales; family Aldehydirespiratoraceae; genus JAJRXC01. Next base: position 649 of record BQJV01000458.1, on the reverse strand, counting down.
CGGCCCGTTCAGGGTGGCGTCGACGCCCTCGACGATGGCGAACGCGACGCCGAGAACGAGCGATGTGCCGAAGAAGATGACGAAGGCGAGCAGGGCGTCCGGGAGGCCCCAGCGGGATCGCTCGTGGTCGTACACGTGGGCCCCGAAGGCCGGCGCGACCGGCCCGCGTGGCGGGTGCGGTGGCGGTGGCGGCGGGATGCGCGGAGGCGGCGGCGGGGGAGGTGGGAGCGGCGCCATGGTGGCCTAGGGGTGGACGTCGCCTCGATCGTCGAGCTGCATCTTCTCGAACGGGCCGAAGAAGCCGTGTTCATACAGCCCGAATCCGGTCTTGCCGTCGTACGTGAACTCGCCGACCGAATCGACGACGCCGTACTGGGCGAGACCGCGGATCTCGTCGACGTTCATGTGCAGCGCCTGGACGACTTCCTCGTCGCCCTGCCACATGCCGTGGCGCCAGTCCTCGTCCATGCCGTAGCCGGTGCCGAGGGAGATGAAGTTGGTGAGGAGCGGCTTGCAGTCGACGGTGATAGGCCCTTCGGGCGCGTCGGGGAACGTGATGCGGCTGCCGGACAGGAGCCGGGTGCCGGAGATCATGTCGTGGTCCCACACCGGATGGCCGAGCCACTCCGGCTCGCGGGCGGGGTCCTTC
>BQJV01000457.1 GCA_021604885.1 Acidimicrobiales bacterium | reverse complement strand
CACGATCGACGCCGACGTGGACGCCGCCCGCGCGGTCATGGCTGAGCTGGCGGCGGTCGGCATCGACATCGTCGACGTCACCCAGCAGCTCGAGGAAGAAGGTGTCGCCGCATTCGAGAAGAGCTTCGACGAGCTGCTGAGCGCGCTCGGCACCAAGGCCGAGGCGATGACGTCGGGGGGCAACTGATGGACCCGTCGTACAGCCCTGACGCAGCGACCTTCCGGGAGAAGATCCAGGCGTGTCTCGCCGAGAAGCTCCCGTCGACATGGGCCGGCATCGGCGCGCTCGAGGCCGACGATGCCGAGGCGTTCACCCACGAGTGGCGCCGCACGCTTGCCGACAATCGCTATCTCGCGCCGGCGTGGCCCACGGAGTTCGGCGGCGGCGGACTCAGCGAGCTCGAACAGGTCGTCCTCGCGGAGGAGTTCCAGCGGGCCGGTGTGCCGACGGGTGGTCTGAACGACTCGTTCAGCATCCAGATGGTCGGCAACACGATCCTCCAGTGGGGCACGCCAGAGCAGAAGGCGCACTTCCTCCCTCGGATCATCAGCGGCGAGGACGTGTGGTGCCAGGGCTACTCCGAGCCCGACGCCGGCTCCGACCTCGGCGGGCTCGGGTGTCGAGCGCAGCTCGACGGCGACGAGTGGGTGATCAACGGGCAGAAGATCTGGACCTCGGCCGGCATGACCGCCAACTGGATCTTCGTGCTGTGCCGGACCGATTCCGACGCGCCGAAGCATCGCGGGATCAGCTTCGTGCTGTGCCCGATGGAGCAGGACGGCGTGGAGGTGCGGCCGATCGAGATGCTCTCCGGTGATTCGGACTTCAACGAGACGTTCTTCGACAACGCCCGCACCCACAAGGACAATGTCGTCGGCGAGGTCAACGGCGGTTGGGCCGTGGCGATGACCCTCCTCGGCTACGAGCGCGGCGAGGCCGCGGCGACCATGCCGATCATGTTCAAGGCGGAGGCGGAGAAGCTGCTCGCGTTCGCGAAGGAGACGGGGGCGTCCGCGGATCCCGTGCTGCGTGACCGACTGGCCCGGATCCATGTCGAGGTCGAGATCATGGGGTATCTCGGCAAGCGCTCGTTGACGAACTTCTTGCAGGGCGGCGTTCCCGGTCCGACGGAGTCGATGTTCAAGATCTACTGGAGTGAATACCACCGGCGGATCACGGAGCTCGCTGTCGACGTCCTCGGTGCCTCGGCGATGACGCCTGAGGGGAAGCGCCCCTCGACCGCGTTCTGGGGCGACCAGGCCGGTTCGGGGAACAATTCGGCGAGCTGGGTCGGTGCGTTCTACAACGCCCGGGCGGGCACGATCTATGCGGGGACGTCCGAGATCCAGCGCAACATCCTCGGCGAGATGGTCCTCGGCCTGCCCAAGGAGCCGAAGGCTCCCAAATGATCGGCGTGCCGAAGGCTCCCAAATGATCGGCGTGCCGAAGGCTCCCAAATGATCGGCGTGCCGAAGGCTCCCAAATGATCGGCGTGCCGAAGGCTCCCAAATGATCGGCGTGCCGAAGGCTCCCAAATGATCGGCGCGCCGCGACCGGCCTAGGAGGGAGTGTGGAGAGATACCTCTACACTCAACCGTGAACCCGTTGGCGCCGATTGGCATCACGGGAGCCGATGGGGACGACGGGTCCGGCATCGGCGGCACCGTCAGGCGCCATCCCCCGCGGATGACCGACGGCGATGCTTTCCGTCATGGAGCAGCCCTGCTCCGTTTCCCGTAGGAGAGAACCGTTACCAATAACGACGGGGTCGTCCTGACGTCGAGTGAGCTCGACCGACTGGTGCAGATCCATCTCGACGGTCGTGCGACCGACGAACAAACCGACTATCTGAAGCAGCGCGACAGCGCGTGGGCCGCGAGCCTGTACCGCCTCCTCGACGAGGCGGAAGCGAACCTCGCGTCGGCGCGCCGCGATCTCCGTGGCGCGGAGCGGGCGACCGTCCTCGCCGACCTGGACGCGGACTGCTGGCGCATCGACGAGGTCCTCACCGACGTCGTGGGTGCGGCCGAGGAGACCGAGTTGCAGCCGGCCCAGGAGGGTCGAAGCGGCGGCCCGGCACCGGCGTTCGTGGGCGATGTGCAGCTGCACCTCTCCCGTTCCGATGGGCGCATCGTCGCGTGGGCCAGCGGCGCCGGTCAGCGGCCGGAGACCGAGGACCAGGTACTCCAGCGGATCCGGGATCTCGGCGGTGTCGTCGACGACTGGGACGAGCGGGCCACCGTGAAGATTCCCGGCAACGGGCGCGTCGCCACGGTGTCCGCCCCGATCGAGAAGGTCCTCGGCTGGCTCGCGCCGCTCGGCGGCACCGCCGACGATGACCGCGTCGGCGCCAGCGTCACCTGGATGGGCCTGGCCACGGCCGCAGCGATCGAGCTCGTGATGCAGGGGCGCTACGCCCCGCAGCTGATCCAGCAGAAGCGGCGACGCAAGGACCCGGCCACACTGGATCAGGGCACCTTCCGCATGCGTTGGATGCCGGCACTCGTCGATGACGACGTCCTCGACGGCCTCGCCGCCAGCGTGCCCGGCGCGGCCATGCTCGGCAGCCGCGAGCAGGACAAGGCGAAGTTCGCGATGGCGGCGCTCACCGACCTGGTCGACGCGATCGTCAGTTTCGCCGCCGGCCAGATCGAGAGCCCCGCGGCGCCGCCCGAGGTCCGCACGAAGCAGGACGTTGCCGAGACGGCGCTGTGTCTGCTCGCCGGTGAGGCGTTCGTCGCCCCGACGAAGGCGGGCGGTGAGCTCGTTCGCCGGATGACCCAGTGGGGTCAGCCCGTCGTCGGTGCGACCGGGCAGCGCCTCGTGGTGCAGCTCGATCCGCCGGACGAGATGGGCGCCTGGCATGTCGCCGTCCTGGCGCCGTCGGAGGACGGTGGACTCGAGCCCGTCGAGGTTGCGGTCACGACCGGCAGCAAGACGCGGGCCAAGCAGATGGCAGCCCAGTTGGCCCGCCTCGAACGCCTCTTCCCCGAGCTCCTCCGTCTCGGTGGCCGTCGACGGGGTGAAGTCGTCCTCAGTCAGGACGAGGCCTGGAATCTCATGACCGACTCCGGTGACGTGCTCCAGTCCGCCGGGTTCGATGTACGCGTACCCGACCTCCGTCGGCAGAAGGCCGTGGCGTCACTGCGTCTGACCTCGGAGGCCGACGAGAGCGCGGTCGGCGCCCAGCAGCTGGCGGATGTGCGCTGGTCGGCGGTGTTCGACGAGGTCGAGTTGACGGCGGCGGAGATCTCGAAGCTCGCGGCCGAGGCCCGTCCGCTCGTGAAGTCCCGCGGCCAATGGGTCGAGCTGGACAAGGCGGATCTCGCGGAGGCTGCGGCCGCGCTCGCCGAGCGCGC
>BQJV01000456.1 GCA_021604885.1 Acidimicrobiales bacterium | reverse complement strand
GTCCGTAGAGCGTCGTGCGCTGCACGAGGCGACGTCCGAGCGGCTCGACGACCGAGCGGAAATCCTCGGGCGTGACACCCGTGCCGTGGTCCGCGCCGGCGGCACGGGAGATGTTCTCGTCGATGAGCGTGCCGCCGAGGTCGTTGGCCCCGGACTGCAGCAGTTGGGCAATCGAACCGAACCCGAGCTTGACCCACGACCCCTGGATGTTGTCGATCCGTCCCCGGTAGGCGATCCGCGCGACCGCGTGCATCAGCAGCACCTCGCGCCAGGTCGGACCGCGCCGGGCCATCCTCCGCAGGTAGATCGGTGATGCCATGTGCACGAAGGGCAGGCCGACGAACTCCGTGAAGCCACCGGTCTCCTCCTGCAGTGCCCGTGTTCGCAGGATGTGGTGGACCCAGTGCTCGGGCCGTTCCATGGACCCGAACATGATCGTGACGTTGGAGCCGAGTCCGACCGAGTGGGCGACGCGATGCGCCTCGAGCCACTCCTCGGTGTTGATCTTGTCGGGACAGAGGGTCTCGCGGACCCCGTCGTCGAGGATCTCGGCCGCGGTGCCCGGCAGTGACCGCTGGCCTGCGTCGCGGAGCCGGGTGAGGTAGTCGGCGAGCGGTTCGTCGTTGCGTTTCGCCCCCTCCGTCACTTCCAGCGCGGTGAACCCGTGGATGTGGATGTCCGGCACGGCGCCGTGCACGGCTTTGGCGACATCGATGTAGTACTCGCCGTCGAAGTCGGGATGGATTCCGCCCTGGAGGCAGACCTCGGTGGCGCCGAGCTCGGCGGCCTCGATGGTGCGGTCGGCGATGTCGTCGAGCGTGAGCAGGTACGGCGTGCCCCGCAGGTTCAACGAGAGCGGACCCTTCGAGAAGCCACAGAACCGACACTTGAACGTGCAGACGTTCGTGTAGTTGATGTTGCGGTTGGCGACCCAGGTGACGTCATCTCCGACGATCTCGCGGCGCAGCTCGTCCGCGACCTCGGCGATGGCGGCGACCTCGGGCCCACGAGCCCGGAACAGGGTGAGGATCTCGTCGAAGCCCGTGTCCTGACCGTCCCGCACGCCCTGGAGCACTTCACCGACCGCGCCGCCCGCACTCGCCCGACCGGGCACGAGCACCTGCGGGTCACCACCGGCACCGACGTACCACTGGGTCGACAGGTCGCCCACGAGGTCGAACTCCGCGCCGTCGTCGACCTTGCTGCGTTCCATGGTGCGCTCGGGCCAGACCGAACCGGGGTCGTCGCGGGCGAAGCCGTCGCTGTCCGACCGGTCCATGACCGTGAAGTGGAGGTCGTCGTCGAGCCAGGTGTCGGGCTCGCAGGCGTAGCGCGGATGGATCGTGAGCCGGGGCGCGAGGGTGAATCCCTTCGCCTCCGTGACGTCACGGAGCCGGTCGAGGTCGGGCCACGGGCGCTCGGGGTTCACATGGTCGGCCGTGACGGGGCTGACCCCGCCCCAATCGCTGACGCCGGCGTCGAGGAGGTCGCCGAAATCGTCGGTGAGGTTCGGCGGCGCCTGCACCGCGATGTCGCCAGGAAGGATGATCCGAGCGAGTGCGATCGCCTCGAGATAGTCCGGGCGGGGGCAGGGCGGTGCGTTGTGCATCGCCGTGCCGTCCTTCGGCAGGAAGTTCTGGACGATCACCTCCTGCACATGGCCGTGGCGTTCGTGGGAGGCCGCGATCGCCTCGAGCGCGGCGACGCGGTCCTCGCGGTCCTCGCCGATGCCGACCAGGATCCCGGTCGTGTAGGGGATCTTCTGCTCGCCGGCCCATTCGAGCGTGTCGAGGCGACGTTGCGGGACCTTGTCCGGTGCGCCGCGATGACAGTCGAGGTCGTCACGCAGGGTCTCCACCATCATTCCCTGGCTCGGGGAGACGGCGCGGAGCCGGGCGAGCTCGTCGGCATACATGGCGCCGGTGTTGGCGTGGGGGAGCAGACCGGTCTCGTCGAGGACGAGCTGGGCCATGGCGACCACATAGTCGACCGTGGATGCATGGCCGTGACGCTGGAGCCAGTCCGTTGCGACCGGGTAGCGCTTCTCGGGGCGTTCGCCGAGGGTGAACAGGGCTTCGTGGCACCCCATCTCCGCTCCCCGTCGAGCGATGGCGAGGACCTCATCGGGCGACAGGTACGGCGAGTCGAGCCGGGCCGGCGGCTGGGCGAACGTGCAATAGCCGCACTTGTCCTGGCAGAGCATCGTCAGCGGGATGAACACCTTGGGCGAGTAGGTGACGACCGACCCCGTGGCGTCGTCGCGGATCGCGCGTGCCCGAGCGGTGAGTTCGTCGAGCCCGAGGCTCAGCAGGTCAGGTCGCGGCATGCGCGGTCTCCTGGTCGAGATGGCGACCGGGACCCGGTCGCGACGAGATGGATGTGGGAGCGACGGGTTCGTTGCAGACGACGCACCACGGCTGGAGCTCGAGGCGCGTGTCGCAGGGCGTGTGGACGAGTTCGGTCGGTGCATCGCCGTCACCACACCATTCGTCGCCCCAACGCATGAGGGCGACGAGGGCGGGGGAGAGGGCACGCCCCTTGTCCGTGAGCCGGTACTCGTGACGGACCGGACGGTCCTGGTACGGCACCTTCTCGACGACGCCGGAGGCCACCAGCGCGGCCAGGCGGTCGGTGAGGAGGTTCTTGGCGATGCCCAGGTCCGACTGGATCTGTGAGAACCGACGAACCCCACGGAAGACATCTCGCAGGATCAGCAACGTCCAACGGTCACCGATCACGTCCAGCGTTCGCTGGATCGAACAGTCGTCCTGTGCGGGGTCACGCTTCACCGTCATTGCGGTGGCACTCTAGAAGGGGTCGGTTGCGATTCGCAACCAACCCCCGCGCTCAGAAGCTGAAGACGTGGGTGGCGTGCCAGCCGCCGTCGTCGGACTGCCAGAAGCCGACGCCGATCAGCTCGTAGTCGGCTCGGGTCATGTTGGCGTAGTGACCCGGACTGTTCGTCCACAGTTCGTGCATCTTGTCGGCGGCGGCCTCGGGCGTGGCGTAGCCGGCGCTCCACCACGCGATGTTCTCGCCGTAGGGCAGGTTGCTGTGCTGGAAATTCCCGGTGTTGTCCATCGTGAACGACCACTCGCGGGCGGCGGCGTCCATCGAGGTGTTGCGGTCCAGCGGATCGAGGCCGAGACCGGTACGGAGCTGGTTCAGCAGTGCGAACGAGCGCGCTTCGGCGGCCGCCAGCTGGCCGTCATGGGAATCGCAGTAGCCGTGGCCGGTGAGGGCGACCGACGGTTCGCCCGCCACACGGTGGAGGAACGTGGCGACCTCGCCCCGGGTGACGTTGCGGTTCGGAGAGAAGGTCGAGGGCGACGTGCCGGTGGTGATGCCGTTGGCGACCATCCACC
>BQJV01000455.1 GCA_021604885.1 Acidimicrobiales bacterium | reverse complement strand
TGCTCCTTGGTCTCCGCGAACGGCCCGTCGGTGGTGATGGTCTCGCCGTCGCGCACGCTCACGCAGGTGGAGGTGGCGATCGGTTCGAGCGGCTCACCGGCCACTAGCACGCCGGCCTCGGCCACGGCCTGGGTGAACTGCATGTAGCCGGCGAAGATCGCCTCCTGCTCGGGCGTGCCGACGGCAGGGTCGGTGCTCTCGTCGCTGTAGATCAGACATGCGTACTTCATGGTTGAAACTCCTGGAGCTCGGTGGTTGTTCGGTGTCGCGACGAACGGGTTGGACCCGGATCGACAGCTTCGCGGAGATTTCTCGAACGCGGGAGGGTCAGTCCCAGAGACTGGCGAGAAGGGTGTCGACCTCGTCCGCCACGCCGACCGTCGCACCGGCGAGCGCCGCATCCGGTTCGCGGAGGTCGATCTCCCGACGGTCCGTCTCCTCGTCGAAGAGCTCGCGCACCGGATCGACGAACCGGCTCAGTTGGGCATAGACGTGGCGGTCATCCGTCGCGTAGCGGTTCACATGGAACCGGAGCGGGAAGTTCACCGTGAGCTCGTCCTTCGCCCGGGTGAGGGCGACGTACATGAGCCGCAACTCCTCGGCGAGGCCGTGTTCGTCGCCCAGCGCCATTTCGGAGGGCATGTTGCCGTCGGCGGCATGGATGAGATGGACACTGCGCCACTCGAGTCCCTTGGCCGAGTGGATGGTGGAGAGGGTGAGCCAGTCGTCGTCGAGATGGGGCGGGCCGGCCTGGTCGCTGGTCTTGCTCGGCGGATCCAGCGTGAGTTCGGTGAGGAAGCGGCTCCGCGTGGTGTACGCCGCGGCCGTGGAGGCCAGCTGATCGATGTCGGCGACGCGGGCCGCGGGATCGTCGTAGCGATTCGGGAACACGAGCGCGCAGTACTGCTTGAGCCGGTCGACCTGTTGGGCCGGCGTAATGGCCGGCTCCGTGGCCGAGCACTCGGCGAACGCGGTGCGGAGTTCGAGCGCCTGCTCGTCGGCGGCCGACGGCGTGCGCCCGGCGCCGTCGATGAAGCGGGCGAGCGCGTCGTCGTCCTCGCGCTCGATGCCGAGTTCGTCGGACAGCCGCCGCACGGTCGCGGGGCCGACGCCCTCCATCGTGGCGAGGACGCGGTGCCACGCCAGCTGGTCCGCCGGGTTGTCGAGGATCCGGAGCAGCGCGAGGAGATCCTTCACATGGGCGGACTCCAGATACTTCAGCCCGCCGTATTTCACGTAGGGGATGTCGCGGCGGGTGAGCTCCAGTTCGAGACCGTCGGCGTGGTGGCCGGCGCGGAAGAGGACCGCCTGCTCGCGCAGATCCATGCCCCGCTCGCGGGCATCGAGCACGGCGGTGGCGACCGAGCCGCTCTGGGCGCTCTCGTCGTGGTGGGTCCGCAGGATGGGAGTGAGGCCCTGCGGACGCGAGGACCACAGCTCCTTGGCGAAGTGTTCGTCGCTCTGGCCCAACACGGCGTTGGCGACCGCAAGGATCGGCATCGTCGAGCGATAGTTCTGCTCCAGCGTGACTCGGGTGGCGCCGGGGAAGTGGTCGGCGAACTCCCACATGTTGGCGACCGTCGCGGCGCGGAACCCGTAGATCGCCTGTGCGTCGTCGCCCACCGCGCACAGGTCGGTGTCGGGGCGGCACATCCCCCGGACGATGTCGGCCTGGATGGGGTTGGTGTCCTGGTACTCGTCGATCAGCACATGGTCGAACAGGTCACGCATCGCGTCGCCGATCGTGCTGGCGGTCAGCCCCCGCCAGAAGAGCAGCAGATCGTCGTAGTCGAGCACCTGGTGGGTGCGCTTGCGGGCGGTGTAGGCCGTGAAGATCGTCTTCAGGTCGTCGCTGTGATCAGCGCACCACGGGTAGTCGGTCTCGAGCACGTCGGCGAGCTTGGCCTGGCTGCTCACCATGCGGGAGTAGATGCCGGCAACCGTCTCCTTGCGGGGGAAGCGCTTGCCCCGCTCGCCGAATCCTTCGTCCGTGCGGACGATCCCCATCAGGTCCGTGGCGTCCGCCTGGTCGAGGACGGTGAAACCGGGGGAGAGGCCCGCGCTCTGTCCGAAGTTGCGCAGGAGCCGGTTGGCCGTCGAGTGGAAGGTGCCGCCCCAGACGCGAGAAGCCGCCCGGTCGGTCGACACCGCCGCGACCCGGGCGAGCATCTCCGCCGCGGCCCGACGGGTGAAGGTGAGCAGGAGGATCCGACTCGGGTCGGCTCCGTCCTCGATGATGCGGCACACCCGGGCGGCGAGGGTCTTGGTCTTGCCCGTGCCGGCGCCGGCGACGATGAGCAGCGGCGACCCGGTGTGATCCACGGCGGCCTGCTGCTCGGCATTGAGGGAGTCGAACATGCGTTCGACTGTAGCCGCGACCGGCGCGGCTAGCGTGACGCCGCATGTCCCCTCGTCGTCTTCCGTCGTTCGTTCCGGCGATCGCGATGATCGCCCTCGCCGGTGTGCTCCTTCTCGCGTGCGGCGACGACGGCGACCCCACGGCGGGCACCACCACGACGGTCTCGACCACCTCCGTCGTGCGCTCGACGACCGTGCCCCCGACGACCGTGCCCCCGACGACCGTGCCAGCGACGACCCTTCCCTCCACGACGCTACCCCCGACCACCGTGCCGGTTCCGGTCGTGATCGACGAAACATCCTTCGTCAACATCAACGACATGACCGCCGTCCGCGGGTTCTTCGTGGACAACCTCCTCGGTGATCTCGACGCCACGCTCGCCGTGGCCGAGAACCTCGAGGGCGGCATCTATCCGGCCGGTTCGGTCGTGCAGCTCTTCCCCGGCGAGGCGATGGTCAAGCGAGAGGCCGGCTTCAGTCCCGAGACCAACGATTGGGAGTTCTTCGAGCTCATCGCGTCGCCGGAGGGCACGACGATCAATGTGCGAGGTGGCGCGGAGGCGGTGAACCAGTTCGGCGGCTCGTGCGCGGACTGTCATTCCTTCGCCGAGCCGCAGTTCGACTTCATCTGCGAGCAGACCAACGGTTGTGAGCCACTGCCGATCGGCCGCGACCTGATCGAGCTCGCGCAGGCGGGCGACCCGCGGCCCCGCGTCGAGGGCTAGCGGCGTCGACGCGTCAGGGCCGTGGCGAGGTCACGAGCAACGGGACCTCGACATCGCCCGTGTTCGTCTCGATCCCGATTGCTCCGGCGTGGTCGCCGGGCGCCGCTGCGGGGTCGAGGACGATCCTCAGCGTGATCGACGTGCCGCTGATGAGCGTGCCCGACACCCTCGGACTGGGTGAGCCGAGGATCTCGAAGGCGAACGGCGCGGTGGTTGTGGCCGCCCACGACAGCGGCAGCTCGTCGTTGTTGGTGAGCGTGTAGTCGACCGAGGTCGCGCCCTCGGG
>BQJV01000454.1 GCA_021604885.1 Acidimicrobiales bacterium | reverse complement strand
ACTACATCGACGCCACCAACGACTGGGACTACAACGGCATCGACGACTACATCGACGCCACCAACGACTGGGACTACAACGGCATCGACGACTACATCGACGCCACCAACGACTGGGACTACAACGGCATCGACGATGCGCTGGAGGTTCCTGCCGTGCAGACCGTCGCATCGATTCCGGTCGTGGAGTTCGTGCCGGCGGTGGACAACTCGGTTGTCGACGTGTTCGAGACCGTCCTCGCCCCCGTCGTCCCCGACCCGGTCTTCGTCGCGGAGCCCGTCTTCGTGGCCGAGCCGGTCTTCGCTCCGGTCGCGCCGTCCACACCCATGGACCTCAGCTGGCTGAACGACTTCCTCGAGCCGACACCGGTGGTTGCCGCTCCGATCTGGGAGACGGCGCCGGCCGATGATCTCGATGCCGCATTCGCCTTCGCCGACCAGCTCGTCGCCGATCCGTTCCAGCACCCGGCTCTCGAGAGCTTCGCCGACTTCGGTCCGACGCTCGACCAGATTGCCGGGCCTGCCGCGATCGCCGACGTCATCGGTCTCCCGAGCTCCTCGGGTACCACGCTCGACGATCTCGTGTGGCAGACCACCTTCGGCGCTGCCGATCGGGCCTTCCAGGATCATCTTAACGGCACGGGCCTGGTCGGCCAGTTCAGCTTCCCGGCCCTGTCCACCCAGCCGGGATTGCAGGGTCTGGACACCTGGCTCACGGACCTCGAGGCAAGTGCCCGGGCTTCGGGGGCCTGGCGACCGGGAGCCGGGGGGTTCGACGGTCTCATCATGAACGAGATCAACCAGACACAGTTGGCCACGGAGATCCGTGTGCGGGACCAGATCCTCGGCGCCGACGACGCCCTGTTTGCCGCTCTCGACACCACCGGGCTCGGCTTCACGCTGCCGAACTGGATCTGACGGCTCGCCGAGACACGTTTGCAGAGGGGCATGACGATGGTGCAACGTTCCAGGGGAGAGAAGATGGGCGAGAAGGGCGAATCCGTGTGGTGGCTGGCGGTCGATTTCGGCACGACCTACACCTCGGCTGCGATGCTCTCGGTCGAAGGCCGCGTCGAGGTCCTTGAGGTCGACGGCGTGCGCCGCATGCCCTCGACCGTCGCCCTGCTCGCCGATGAGCTGGTCGTCGGCAACCCGGCCGATGCGCAGGGCACCATGTTCCCCGGCGCGACCGAGCGGAACCCGAAACGTCTCCTCGGGCTCCGGTCACACCTTGCCCTCGACGGCAGGGCGATTCCGACAGTGGACGCCGTCGCCGCCGTGCTCACCACAGTGCTCGACGAGGCCATGCGCCGTCACAACGGCGTGCCGCCGACTGGCGCGCTGCTGACCCACCCTGCGCGCTGGCCGCAGGCACGCCTCGACACACTCGTCGAAGCCGCCGAGCAAGCCGGAATCGCCGAGGCCCAGCTCATGCCCGAGCCGGTTGCGGCTGCACTGCACTTCGCCACCGACAACGTGGCTCCGGGCGACCATGTCGCGGTCTACGACCTCGGCGGCGGCACGTTCGACACTGCGGTTCTGCGACGGACGGTGGGCGGATTCGAGCTTGCCGGACCTCCGGGTGGTGACGACCGCCTCGGCGGCGAGGACTTCGACCACCGGCTCGCGAACTTCATGATCGCCCATCTCGCCGGCGACGAGCCCGACATGGCCGCGCGGTTGACGGAGTCGGAGGACGCCGAGTGGACGACGGCGGCGGCACAGGTGCTGCGGGTCGCTCGCGACGCGAAAGAGGCGTTGAGTCGTCAGACGACCTATCGCGCCCTCCTCCCCGCTCCGATCAACCACGAGGTACGTATCACGCGACCTGAATTCGAGGCGCTCATCCGCGCCGATGTCCAACGCTCGATCGACGAGTTCACCCACACCATCGAACGAGCCGGACTTGAACCCACGGAACTCGCAGCTCGCTACCTCACCGGTGGGTCCAGCCGAATACCGCTCATCAATCGGCTACTCACCGAGGCGTTCGACGAGACACCCGACACCTACGACGATCCGAAGGTTGCCGTCGCCATCGGCGGCGCCAAGGCCATGCAGCTGCCTCCGCCGACGCTGATCGGCCCACCGCCCGACCCGGCGACGATCATCAGCACCGCCGCCGCGACAATTCCACAGCAGATGGACCCTCCACAGGAGCTGACGTCTGAGCCCGACCCGGCCCCACCGAGCCCTGACTCCGAGCCCGGGCCGCCTCTGATCGAGCGGATCGGCCAACGCCGATTGCTTCTGGCCGGAGCCGCGGCGTGCCTACTCGTCGTCCTCGGGCTCGCGTACAGCCTCGGCGGAGGCGACGACGAGCTCGGATGGTCACTCTCCGACGGGACCGTGCAGTTCGACCCGGCCGAGACCTCTCAGGGCGGCATGGTCGAACGGATCTGGGCGCCCGAAGGCGAGGAGCTCGTCGGCCAGATCGTCATCGACAACCCGACCGACGAATCGATCACAGTGCGCCACGTGGAGTGGATTCCGAAGTCCATCGCCGGCCACGTCGACGATCTCGCATTCAGCGTCGACCCAGACGAGGTAATCGACCCCGATCCCATCGTGGCATGGAGCGTCGACCTCGATCCGCAGGAACTGGTGCACATCACCTACACCGCGACCGTCGGCGACGACTTCGACATCGAGGCTGCAGCGGAGGAGTGGAGCGCTGCACAAGATCAACTCGAGGCCGGCGAGTCCGCCGCAGCCTCGGATGGCGGGTCCGGCGACGACACCGGAGGCGATGACGGCGACGGGTCGGAGGACGGCGACAACGAGTCAAACGGCGATGACGATGCTGAGGCGCAGAGCGACGACGGCACCGCCGAGGGCGAGGACGACGCTGACATCGAGGGAGACGACGGTGACGACACGCCTGTGGGCGAGATCTGTCCGCCGAACCTCGAGGACTGCGAGGACGAGGAGGAGCCGGTCGATCCACCCGTCGATCCGACGCCCCAGGAGCCGACGACACCCGAACCCCAGGAACCGACGACACCCGATCCCCAGGAACCCACGCTGCCCGACCTCTCGGTCTTCATCAGCGGACCGTCCTCACTTCAGGCCGGGCAGAGCGGCGAGTTCGGCGCCGGCGTCAGCGGCAACAGCGGAAGCTGGTCGATCGCCTGGTCCTTCGGCGACAGCTCTAGCGCATCCACGCAGACCGTCAACCACTCGTGGTCGAGCGCCGGCACCTACACGGTCCGCGCCACGGTGACGGACGGAAGCGGCCGGTCCGCGACTGCCACCAAGACCGTCACCGTCACACAGGAGCCGCTCACGGTCTCGATGAGCGGACCCTCCTCGCTTCAGGCCGGCCAAAGCGGCACGTACGACGTCGACGTCGACGGCAACGACGGCGGCTGGA
>BQJV01000453.1 GCA_021604885.1 Acidimicrobiales bacterium | reverse complement strand
CGACTGCATCACGCTTCGAGTGGGTGACGGCGCGGCGAGCCACGGTGATTACACCTCGATCCAGGCGGCGGTGAACGCGCTGCCGCCGGCGGGCGGGCGCATCCTGGTCTTGCCGGGGCGCTATGACGAGCGGATCCGAATCGACGGGCGCAGCAACATCCGCATCGAGGGCTGCGGTAGCCGGACCCGGATCTTTGCCCCCGACGCCGAGGACGGCCCGGTCATCGCCATCGCCGATTCCCAGACAATCGAGATCCGTGACCTGGTCATCTTCGCCGAGGACCAGCTCGCCGTCGCCGCCGTCCATGGCACGCGACAGCGCGCGGGCTGCATCGACATCCGGTGCGCCAATCTCGACATCCGACACTTCCAGCGTGGTGGCATCGCCTTCGTCGAGGTCGACGGCGGCCAGATCGCCGGGTGCTGGCTGCGTTGCGAGGGCGAGTTCACGCCTCGCAACGATCCGGCCTCGGTGATTCACCGCCCGGCGGTGTTCCTGTCAGGCAACGACCTCGAACTCCGCGACAGCCGCCTGACCGGCGCATCGAGGAAATCGCTCTCGACCGCGCTCGGCGGGGTGCAGATCGGCGGGGGCTCGCGTGACGTCACGATCCTCGGCAACCACATCGAGGGCTGCTACGGGCACGGCGTCACGCTCGGCTCGATCAGCTACGTGCCGGCAAGGGTCGCCACGCACGACGCCAGCCTGTCGAAGTACTACGTCAGCAGCTTCGGGCAGGTGCAGGTGTACACCGGCTTCTACCTGACCGACGACAACTGTTTCGGGCTCGACCCGGTGAGCCCGCCGACCGATCCCGAAACGGGTGAGGACCTGGTGCCGATCTCGGACGGGCCGCTCCGGCGCATCCTCATCGAGGAGAACATCGTCACCCGCATGGGCGGTTGCGGCATCTCGGTGGTGCAGTTCTTCGATCTGGCCAATCAGGGCGAGATGATCTCGGTCGACGACTTGGTGATCCTGAGAAACCGCATCGTCGCGGTCCTGGTGGGCGAGAACGTCGCCTATCCGTCGTCCATCGCCGCGGTCGCGGCGTGGGGCGCGATCGCGCTCGGCGACGTCTCACGGGTCGAGATCCGGGAGAATCTGCTCTTCGGCAATGCCCGGACGCATCCCCTGCCCTGCTGCGGGATCTTTGCGCTCTTCGCCGAGGACATGCAGGTGGTCGAGAACCGCATTCAGAACAACGGCTTTCGCGTCGACGAACGCGACGACAGCCGGAGCATCGGCTGGCGCGGTGGCGTGATCGTGGGCCAGACACGACCTGGCGCTCTCGACATCGTAGACGACGACGATCCGGACGCACCCAGACGCAGCGATGGTGGCCCGGCGTTGCGGGTCCATGGCAACGTCATCGTCGCGCCGCAGGGTCGCGCGGTGACCACCTCGGGACTCGGTCCGATCCAGATCACCGACAATCGGCTCGTGACACAGAGCGGCGGCATGAACGGTTGGCTGGTGGCGGCGTCGGGCATCAGGACCGGTACGCTCGACATGCAGGTGCTGGCGGTCTCGATGGCGAGGATCGCGGAGGCGGCGAACGAGATGCCCAACATGTTGACCGGACACGCCATGCTCGCCGCCATGGGCGGCGAGATCGTGGCCGTGGGCAACAGCGGCTTTTCCTCGGAGTTCTACCTGCAGGGGGCGGGGCTCTCGACCGCGCCCTACACGCCGGCCGAGGATGATGCCTTCGACTACCAGGGCAGCCTGCTGGCCGGTGGCGACGTGATGCTGACCGACAACCAGATGCGGCTCGACGGGCTCGACGGCAGGGTCTCGGCCTCGATCAGCGCGGTGGCGCTGTACACCATGGACAGCGTGGTGGCGAACGACAACCAGATCAGCCTCGATCTCAGTGTCTCCGATTTCGTCGCCATCGACCTGATGGCGCTCGGGTGGTCGCTGATGATCTCGGGCAATCGACTCAAGGAGCCGCTGATCAACTGCTTCCTGTCCGCGATGACCGTGGGGCTGATGAACACCACTGCGCTCAACCAGGCCACCCACTGCATTCTGGCCTACGCGCCGGATCCGCTGCTGGTGGATCACGGCAACTCCGAGATGGTCGAGATCTTCCTCGAGAACCGGATCTGCGACAGCTTCCGCAACGGCATCGCCGGGCTCGGCAAGCGTGCATTCGATTGATCGGTGGGAACGGGGCGAAAGGAAAACGACATGCCGAGAATCACCAAACGCAGCTTCGATTCGAAGTCCTTCAAGGCCGACATCGATGCCGAGGAGTTCGCGGGCACGATCGAGAACCTGCCCGACATCGCCGATCTGTCCCGCTCGGCGGTGCTTGCCGACGGCGAGAAGCTGGCCGCGGTGCGGGCGGCGGCCGCCGGGCGGGCGGCGCTCCGGGCAAAGGCTGTCGGACGTGTGGAGGAAGCGGCCCGGGCGGAACGCGAAGTGACGCGCTCGAAGACCATCGGGGCCGTGCTGCGCTCGGAACGGATCCGGGTGGCGCGCGAGGAGGACGCCGTTGGCCGGCCCGACCCGGGAGCAGCGGAGTTCCGCGTTCAGGGCAAGATCGTCACCGCATCGGGGAAGCCCGCAGGTGGACTCACGGTCGATCTGGTGGCCGAGAAGGGCGATGCTCGCTTCTCGGCCAAGACCGACGACGCCGGCATCTTCGCCGTCGATATCCCGGTCGGCGTTGGCCCGAACGAGATCGCCGAGGGCGATGATCTCGGCTACGTGGTGCGGAGTGGACGGAGCGTGCTGGCCAAGTCGGGCAAGGATGTTCCGGTGGTCAAGGGCGGCGATGCTGCGCGTATTCGCGTGATCCTGCCGGGGACCGGAAGGACGCCGCGCCCTGTCAGACCAACTCGCCCCACGCCCGGTGATCCGACGCCATCACGCCCCGCGCGTCCGACCAAGCCGGAGGGCAACGCGCGCCGGACCCGGCGGCGCAAGAAATGAGCGTGCGGGGCCGGATCCACTCGGTGATCTCGACGCCCGTGGAGCCCATCCACGCCAAGACCTGGCTCGAGAAGAACGACTTGATCAGCCTCGCGAGTCCGACCATGTCGCGAACTACGCGCTGGTCGAAACGCTGCCATCCGAGTGGTGGGCGGCGCGAACGTCACCCGCGTAGACCGCGAAGGGCGTTTCCCAGATGAGGCCCGCCGGTGCGGTGCCCCGGACCCGGAGGCCCGAGCCGTCGTGCAGCGCCGGACGATGGTGGGTGGCGCAGAGTGTCACCTCGTTCGAGGCGTCGAGAGACCCGTTCTGCGAGCGAAAGACGACGTGGTGTACCTCGAGATTGCGTCGCGCCGTGGCGCGTAGGTAATTGTATCCGGACTTCGCCCCTGTCAGCCACGTAGAGCGGGTCGCGGGACACCGATGGGCCTGAG
>BQJV01000452.1 GCA_021604885.1 Acidimicrobiales bacterium | reverse complement strand
CGCTCCGTCGCCCGTCGCCCGCCTGCGACGACCGCTCGCTCGATCTCGCCGAGGCGAGCGAGCCACTCGGCCACGCGGGCGACGACGAGCTGCGCGGCCGCGGTGGGTGTGGTGGTGGCGGTGTGGGCGACCTCGTCGGCGACGCTGCGATCGATGTCGTGGCCCACGCCCGTGATGACCGCGACAGGCGACGCCGCGATGGCGCGGGCGACGACCTCGTGGTCGAACGTCGCCAAGTCGGTCTTGGATCCGCCGCCGCGGGCGACGATCATCAGGTCGACGGCGGCCTCCCCGGCGGCCCGGATGGCAGCGGCCACCCCGTGTTCGGCGCCGAGGCCCTGCACGGCCGTGTCGACCTCGACGAGGGTGAACGCCAGCTCGCTGCGTTCGAACACCGTCGTGATGTCGGCATGGGCCGCACTGCCGATCGAGGTGATCAGCCCGATTCGCAAAGGAACCGTCGGGATCGGGCAGCGGGCGTTCGCCCGGAGCAGCCCGTCGGCCGAGAGAGCGGCCATCAGCGCGTCCCGCTCGGCGGCGAGCCTGCCGAGCGTGTACGTGGGGTCGATCGCCGACATCCGCAGCTGGATCCGGCCCTGCGGCGGGTAGTAGTCGACCATCCCCTGGATGCGGATCTGGACACTGTCGCTCATCCGAATCGGATCGCCGTGTCGCTTCAGCAGGCGGTTCACCCGATCGCGATTATCCCGGAACAGCACCACGGGCACCGTGGCGACCGGGGTGGCGCCCGGTGTCTCGGACGGTTCGATCAGATCGAAGTAGACGTGGCCGTTGCGTGACCGGGTGATGCCGCTGATCTCGCCTTCGACCCAGACGCCGTAGGGCATCGCCTGCTCGAGCGCGGCGCGCACGACCGTGCCGAGCTCGCTGACGGTGAGGGTCTGGTCGTCCACGCCGTCGAACCGTAGTGCCCCGCGCTGACAGCCCGATCAGCTCGCTGCCGCGAGCCGGGAATCAGTCGATGCCGTCGAGCTCGTCGGCGGCTTCGACGTCCTCACGTCGGATGCCGAGAACGAAGAGGATCGCGTCGAGATAGGGGACGCTCAGCGACGTGTCAGCGGCGTCCTCGACGATCGGCTTCGCGTTGAACGCGATGCCGAGCCCGGCGACGTTCAGCATGTCGAGATCGTTCGCCCCGTCGCCCACCGCCACGGTCTGCGAGAGGGGGACGTGCTTCTCCGCGGCGATCTCGGTGAGGATCGTCGCCTTTCGACGCCGGTCCACGATCTCGCCCGCGAGTTCGCCCGTGAGCACGCCGTCCACGATCTCGAGCTCGTTGGCGTGGGCATGGAGAATGCCGAGATCGGACGCGATCCGGTCCGTGAACGCCGTGAACCCGCCACTGACGATCGCGATCTCGAAGCCGAGTCGGCGCAGCGTGCGCACGAAGGTGCGGGCGCCGGGGGTGTAGCGGAGGTTCGCCCATGCCCGATCGATCGCTCCCTCGTCGAGCCCCCCGAGCAGGCGGACCCGCATGCGCAGCGCGGACTCGAAGTCGATGCCGCCCTCCATCGCGTCCTGGGTGATCTTGCGCACCTCGTCGAGGCAGCCGGCCTCGGCTGCGAGGAGATCGATCACCTCGTCCTGGATGAGCGTGGAGTCCACATCGAGCACGACCAGACGCTTGGCCCGACGGCCGAGCCCCTCGCGCTGGATCGCGATGTCGACGCCCGGATTGGCCGCTGCGGTCTGGAGCAGGTTCGAGCGCAGCTTCGTGTCGTCGCCGTCACGGACCAGCAGCTCGTAGCTCATGACCGGATAGCGCGACAGACGGATGATGCGTTGGATGTTGGCGCCCGCATCGGCGATGGCCGTGGTGGCCGCGCCGAGCTCGCTCGGGTTGAGCTCGGGGCCGAGAACGGTGACGACATGGCCACGGGTCGTGGGCGTCGGCGTCGAGGAGACGACGTCGAAGTCGACCTCCATGCCCTGGTCCCAACCGAAGAGAAGGACGTCCCGCAGCAGGTCACGACCCTCGGGAACGACCACAGCGACGCCGAGCGTGAGCTGGCCCCGGATCACGATCTGCTCGATGTCCTGCACCTGGGCGCCGGCGTCGGCGAGCACGGACATCAGCCCCGCGGTGACGCCGGGATGGTCCGGGCCCGTCACGCGGATCAGGACGGTCTGGTGATCCGACGGGGGTTCGAGGGCCACGACTCCAGGGTAGGCCGTCGACTCGCGGCTGATTCGCACATTCCGCGCGACGGTGTGGCGCGAGTGCGCCTCGGAGGACTCTTCTGGGTGGGATGACCGACAGCCGTGCGTTCACGAGCCTCCTCGAGGAGGCGGAGCGGCGACTCCGGCGCGCGCTTCCCGGCGCCGTCGGCGTGAACGCCACGCCCGACGCGATCGCCGATGCGCTGGCCTGGGCATGGGAGCACCGGGACCGCGTCGTGACCTTCGCCAATCCGCACGGCTACCTGTACCGGGTGGCTGTCAACGCCGGTCGGCGAGTGCCCAGGACGCCGGACCTTCCGACGGTCGCAGCCACCTCGCTGCCCGAAATCGAGCCCGGCCTCGTGCCGGCGCTCCAGGGCCTGTCCGCCATGCAGCGGCAGTGTGTCTGGCTCGTGTATGCGTGCGAGTGGACCTACGGCGAGACCGCCGAGGCGCTCGGCATCAGTGCGTCGGCCGTCGGCACCCATCTCACCCGGGGATTGACCCGGCTTCGCACCGCGATCATCGGAGATGAGGATCATGGCTGAACTCGACGAACAACTCCGCGCCTACGCCGACCAGGTCGAGTCGACCGTCGGCCCGACGCCCGCCCTGCCCGCGCCGACCACGCCCGGTCGGCCGGTCTTGCGGTGGGTTGCCGCGCTCGTGCTGGTCGCCGGCGCGGGCATCGGGATCGGGCTCGCGCTCGACGGTGGTGACGACCGCGGGCCGGACACGTTGGTCGACCCGCCGACCCCGACTGCGGTGATGACGACCATGACGACACCGACCGATCCTGACCCTGAGCTCGACAACGATCTCGTCGTCGTGCCCGAGGTGGCGACGCTCACCATCGTGGAGACCGTCGAGATGCTCTCGCGCTTGCCGCTGGAGGTCGATCCCGAGCTGCGTGTCGAGCCGTCGCCGATCGTGGAGGGCCGCGTCGTCCGTACGGAACCGGAAGCGGGGAGCGCGGTTCCGTCCGGGACAACGGTGACCATCGTCGTGTCGACGGGCGACGGGGGCGATGGTGGACCCGTGCCGGTACCCGTTGTCATCGGCCTCTTCGCCGATACCGCGCTCGCCACCATCCGCAACGTCGGGCTCGAGCCGGTCGTGGCGTTCCGCAGCGTGCCGTTCAACGACCCACGGGTCGGTCTGGTCATCGAGCAGACGCCCGCTGGTTTCGCCCTCGTGCC
>BQJV01000451.1 GCA_021604885.1 Acidimicrobiales bacterium | reverse complement strand
GGGACTCTGACCCCACCGTCTCAACTGGGCGGGACTAGACGGTTTCGGCGCCGCCTTCGAGGATGTCCTCGAGCTCGGGTTCGGGGGGCTCGAAGCCCTCGATGGCGCGGAAGACGACCATCAGCTCGTTGTCCGTCTCGGGGTCGGGCTCGACGTCGACGATGATGATCTCGCCGGCGCGGAACTCCTTGTAGAGGAGCTTCTCCGACAGCGGATCCTCCACGAGGCGCTGGAGCGCCCGGCGCAGCGGACGAGCACCGAGGGTCGGGTCGTAGCCCTTGGCCGCGAGATGGTCCTTGGCGGCGTCGGTGAGCTCGAGGCCCATGCCCTGCGCACCGAGTTGCAGCGCCGTGCGGCTGACCATGAGGTCGACGATCTGACGAACCTCGGGCTGGGTCAGCTCGTGGAACACGATGGTGTCGTCGATGCGGTTCAGGAACTCCGGCCGGAAGTGCTGCTTGAGCGCGTCGTTGACCTTTTCCTTCATCTTCTCGTAGCTGACGGCTTCGTCGCCGCTGCCGAACCCGATCTGCGCCTTGCGGAGATCGGCGGTGCCGAGGTTCGAGGTCATGATCAGCACGGTGTTGCGGAAGTCGACCGAACGACCCTGCGAGTCGGTGAGTCGACCCTCTTCGAGGATCTGCAGCAGCGTGTTGAAGACATCCGGGTGGGCCTTCTCGACCTCGTCGAAGAGCACGACGGAGAACGGCTTGCGCCGGACCTTCTCGGTGAGCTGGCCGCCCTCTTCGTAGCCCACGTAGCCGGGGGGTGAACCCACCAGACGGCTGACGGTGTGCTTCTCCATGTACTCCGACATGTCAAGGCTGATCAGGGCGGACTCGTCGCCGAACAGGAACTCGGCGAGCGTCTTGGCGAGCTCGGTCTTGCCGACACCGGAGGGGCCGAGGAAGATGAACGAGCCGCTCGGGCGCTTCGGGTCCTTGAGGCCGGCGCGGGTGCGGCGGATCGCCTGGGACACCGCCTTGATGGCGTCTTCCTGACCGATGACCCGCTTGTGGAGCTCGTCCTCCATGCGCAGGAGCTTCTCGGTCTCCTCTTCGGTGAGCTTGTAGACGGGGATGCCGGTCCAGAGGGACAGCACCTCGGCGATGGCTTCCTCGTCGACCTCGTCGAACAGGTCGACGCCCGAGGCCTTGGCTTCACCCTCGAGGGACTCGCGACGAGCGAGCAGCTCCTTCTCCTTGTCGCGGAGACGGCCGGCCTCTTCGAACTGCTGGCCCTCGACGGCGTCCTTCTTCTCGCGCACGACCTCGGCAAGCTCGGCTTCGAGCTCCTTGTATTCCGGCGGCGTCTCCATGCGCTTGATGCGCAGACGGGAGCCGGCCTCGTCGATCAGGTCGATCGCCTTGTCGGGGAGGTGACGGTCGGAGATGTAGCGGTCGGCCAGGTTGGCCGCGGCCACGAGCGCCTGATCGGTGATCGTGACCCGGTGGTGGGTCTCGTAGCGGTCGCGCAGACCCTTGAGGATCTCGATCGTGTGCGGCACGGTCGGCTCGTCGACGACGACCTTCTGGAAGCGACGCTCGAGGGCGGCGTCCTTCTCGAGGTGCTTGCGGTACTCGTCGAGCGTGGTGGCGCCGATGGTCTGCAGCTCGCCACGGGCGAGCATCGGCTTGAGGATCGAGGCCGCGTCGATCGCGCCCTCGGCCGCGCCGGCACCGACGAGCGTGTGGATCTCGTCGATGAAAAGGATGATGTCGCCGCGGGTCTTGATCTCCTTGAGCACCTTCTTGAGGCGCTCCTCGAAGTCACCGCGGTAGCGCGAGCCGGCGACGAGGGCGCCGAGGTCGAGCGTGTAGAGCTGCTTGTTGTGCAGGGTCTCGGGCACGTCGTCCGCCGCGATCGACTGGGCGAGGCCCTCGACGATGGCGGTCTTGCCGACGCCGGGCTCGCCGACGAGCACCGGGTTGTTCTTGGTGCGCCGCGACAGGATCTGCATGACCCGCTCGGCTTCGCGACTGCGGCCGATCACCGGATCGAGCCCCTTCTCGCGGGCGAGCTGGGTGAGGTTTCGACCGAACTGGTCGAGCACGAGCGAGCCCGAGGCGCTGTCGCCACCGGAACCGCCGGCGGTGGCACCGGCCTTGTCGCCACTGCCACCGGAGCTGCCGGACGACTCGCCGCCGCTGCCACCCGATCCGGAGTAACCGGAGAGCAGCTGGATGACCTGCTGGCGCACGCGGGAGAGATCCGCGCCGAGCTTCACGAGCACCTGTGCGGCGACGCCCTCACCCTCGCGGATGAGGCCGAGCAGGATGTGTTCGGTGCCGATGTAGTTGTGACCGAGCTGCAGCGCTTCGCGCAGGCTCAGCTCGAGGACCTTCTTGGCCCGAGGGGTGAACGGGATGTGACCGCTGGGCGACGAACCGCCCTGACCGATGATCTCCTCGACCTGGTTGCGCACGGCCTCGAGCGAGATGCCCAGGGACTCGAGTGCCTTGGCCGCAACGCCCTCACCCTCGTGGATGAGACCGAGCAGGATGTGTTCGGTGCCGATGTAGTTGTGGTTCAGCAGGCGCGCTTCTTCCTGCGCCAACACCACAACACGTCGAGCTCTGTCGGTGAACCGCTCGAACATCGGGTTATCCCTCCCAGGTCTGGGTCGTTGCCAGGAGTGTACCGGGGTGATCCGGCCTGAAACGGTCGAATCGGGCGAACTCCTGTCCTCCCCATCGGCACATCGCCGGTCGGTGTGAACAGCGGCACGGATTCTCGTCTGGGTCGAAACCCGCGATTTCACGTAGCCTTTGCCCGTGGCTTCGTCCCCTCTCTCGATCCTGCCGAGCATGGAAGACGACCTGAAGCGCGTCGAGGACGAGCTGCTCCGGGTCGTCGCCGCCGAGGGCGACTTCCTGACCGAGATCGCCAGTCATCTCATCCTCGCGGGCGGAAAACGGGTCCGACCGGGCTTCTCGATTGCGGCGTCGTCCGTGCTGGATCCCGATGGTCACCCGGCTTCGCTCGACGTGATCCGGGGCGGTTGCGCCGTCGAGCTCGTCCACATCGGTTCGCTCTACCACGACGACGTGATGGACGACGCCACGACGCGTCGCAGCGTGAAGAGCGTCAACGCCGAGTGGGGCAACCTGCGCGCCATTCTCGCCGGCGACTATCTGCTCGGCCGCTCCTCGGAGCTCGCATCGGCCCTCGGCACCGAGGTCGCCGGCATTCTCGCCACGACGATCACCGAGCTGTGCGAAGGCCAGATCCTCGAGCTCGAGTCGGCCTACGACAGGGACCGCTCGCTCGACGCCTACGAGCGTTCGATCACCGGGAAGACATCCTCCCTGCTCGCCACCGCGTGTCGCATCGGGGCGATCGTCGGGGATCTGCCCCGCCCGGTCGTCGAGGCGATGACCGAGT
>BQJV01000450.1 GCA_021604885.1 Acidimicrobiales bacterium | reverse complement strand
GGCCGCGCCGGGCGAGAGCTCGTCGGCGAAGCGCACCTGCAGCAGGGTGAGCCCGGTGGTGACGTTGTCCTTCAGTTCCGGGACGATGACCACGGAACGGCCGTCACTGCGGCCGCGGGCGACGAAGACCCGCCGCTCGAGGGCCACCTGGTGTTTGGTGCCGCGAAGCGTCGGCGATCGGTCGGTGCGGCTCGGGATGTTGCGACTGATCCCGCCTCGGTCCACCACGACCGCTGCAGCCTCGCCGGAGCCGTCCTCGTCGAGCCCTTCGATCCGGTAGCGCGTGTGTCCCAGGACCTCGGCCACCGCGGGGTCGAGGTCCGCAAGCGTGCGCAGCGATGCGTAGCTGAGTCGGTCCCGGGGGGCACCCGCCTCCAGCGCGGCGCGGGCGAGTGCGACCTCGAGCAGGGTCTCGTCCGAGCGGCTGATACCGACCGTGACGGTCTTCGCCTGGTGCTTGATGGCATCGATGGGGCGGGTGAGTTCTTCGATGCTGACAGTGAGAGCTGCCGCGAGATCGTCGAGAACCACAGCCGGCGTGCCGACCTTGCCGTACTCGATCTGATACGCCTCGAGCGGCGACCAGCCGAGCGCGAAACGCAGCAGCGACGCCACCTTGACCGCGGTGCCGGCCTCGAGGTGACCGTTGAAGGCGCCGGTGCGGACGCCGTCGAAGAAGGCCGTGGCCGTCCGCTCGAGCGCGGGACGAACCGCGTCGAGCGCCGCCTCGCCGTCCACGTCGTCGCGCGCGGCAACCTGCTCGATCGCGCTTCGGGCCTCGCGCATGGGCATGGCCTGCGCGTCGATCGCGAGCGCGACCTCGTAGCCGAACAGATGGCCGACCATCGTCGAGAGGATGAAGCCGAGGCGGGGGTCGACGGCGGGCACGGGCAGGACCGCGAGGGCGGCGTCGAACCGGGCCTCGTCCTCGTCGGCCACCACGATCGGCGCGGCCTTGTGGGCACGGAAGATCGCGACCTCCTTGGCGACGTCGTCGGCGGTCGAGCCCGAAAGCCCCGCCGCGCAGACGAGGATCAGCGGCTCTGACGAGAGGTCGATGTGCTTCTTGTCCTCGGTGCTGTCCGCCGCGATCGACTTGTAGCAGAGCTCCGACAGCTTGATCCGAACCTCCTGCGCCGCGATGCGGTTGGCGCCGTTGCCGACGATCGCCCAGTAGCGGCGGCTCGGGGCGAACTGGCGGGCCGCCTCGCCGATGACGTCGCGACGACCGAGCACGGTCTCGAGCGCGGTCGGCATCGCATTGATCCCCTCGAGCAACGAACGACGGTCGTCGCTGCCCGTCTCGCCGAGCAACTCGTCGGCGATGGTCACGGCGAGGAGAAGGCCCGCGGCGATCTGGGAGTAGAACGCCTTCGTCGACGCGACGCTCATCTCCACGTCGCGTCCGTCGGAGGTGTAGAGCACACCGTCGGCGCGGTCGGTGAGGTCACTGCCGCGCCGGTTGACGATGGCGATCACCTTCGCGCCGCGATTGCGGACGATGTCGACGGTGCGGTTCGTGTCCGTCGTGGTGCCGGACTGACTCACGGCGACGATCAGCGTGTCGCTCATGTCCGACCGCAGAGAGAAGCCGGAGAGCTCTGTGGCCAGGATCGCCTCGGCGCTGACCTCGCCCTCGGGGATGAGCACGTCGAGCGCCGCTGCAAGTGACTGTCCGGCGACGGCTGCGGTGCCCTGCCCGATGACGAGGACCCGGGTGATCGAGCCGTCCCGCAGACCCTCGCGCACGTCGATCGGAACGATCTCCGGGCCGAGCGCGACCTCGAGACCGTTGTCGCCCTCGACGATCTTTCCTCGGAGCGTTTTGCGGAACGAGGTCGGCGCTTCGCCGATCTCCTTCATGAGGTAGTGGGGGTGGTCGCCGCGGTCGATGTCGCGGGTGGTGATCTGTGCGACGGCGACGTCGTCTTCCGTCACGGGCAGATCGGTGCCGTCGTAGGAGCGCCGGAGGATGCCCTCGAGCGACCCGGCGGTTGCGCCGTCGAGCTCGATGATCTGACCGCGGCTGGCGTTCGGGTTCTCCGGATTGCCCGGCGTCTCGCCGTCCATGCGGATGTAGCGGGCGGTCTCCTCGACCACGCCGTAGGGCTCGGACGCGATGATGTAGCTGTCCTCGGCGAGGCCGATGTAGAGCGCCTGGCCGCTGCCCCGCAGGGCCAGCTGGAGCTTGTCGGGGGCGGAGGCGGTGGACGCGCCGATGGCGACCGAACCCTCGAACGTGGCGACCGTGCGTCGGAATGCTTCGGCCGACTCGAGGCCCTCACCGAGCCGACAACTCATGAGACTCGGGATGACCTTCGCATCGGTCGTGATCGCCGGGGTGATCGTGACGCCTTCCTCGGCGATGAGATCCGCGAAATTGTCGACGTCGCCGTTGAGCGCGCCCACGACATAGGGACCCTCGGCGCCGACCAGCTCGCTGTTCAACGGATGGGCGTTGGGCTCGCTGATGATGCCGATCGAGGCCCAACGGGTGTGACCGAGCACGAGGGTTCGGGCGCCGTCGTTGGCGAGGGCGGCGCGCAGCAGCTCGTCCTCGGCGAACGCCTGACGGATGACGGCGGTGTTGTCGCCCAGCTCACCGATCTCCGCCGCGGTCTTGTGCACGACGCTGAACACGCCGTCGACGACGCGGACACTGCCCGAGCCGAAGTTCGCGTCGCCGGCGCGGGCCTCGATCTGCGCCTGGACCGCCGGGTCGGTGAGGTCGAGCGCGTGGTCGTGGACGAGCAGGTGCAGGCCCGCGCTGTCGCGGCCGCGGACCTCGAGGCGATCGAGTGCGGAGAGCGCCTGGTGCACCGAGAGGAACGCTTCGAGCGCCCCGCCGGACCGGGAGTCACCAGCGAGTGTCGCAACGGTCTCGGCGGCACGAATACGGTCGCGGGTGATCGCCCACGCGCCGTCCCGGACGCGGATGAGCTCATGGTTGCGGCGCTCCAGCTCCGCGGTGGGCAGGGCTGCGCCGGCCTCCATGGCCGACTCGATCGCCTCGACGGCGGCCTGGACCGCTGCACAGTGGTGGCTGAGCGCGGGAGCGACGGAGGCGTCTTCGAGAAGCAACCGGACACCGGGAATACCGCGGAGCAGGGCGTCGACCGTGGCGAGCTCGTCGCCGGCACGACGGAGCGCTTCGGTGATGTCTCCTGCCGCCTCGAGCGAGGCCGCGAGGTCGGTGAGCGGTGTGACGACGTCAGCCGCGGAGGGCGTCGGTCGAGTCGAGGGTCGCCGGACAACGGCGATGATCCCGCACATGGATGTGTCCTCCACGGAGCAAAAAGGGGTCGGGTACCCAGTCGGCCGCCCGCTCGGAGCAGTTTAGAGAGGCTCGACGCGATCCCTTCGTCACCCCGGATGTTGCAGGTGTCAGACACCAGATGTTGC
>BQJV01000449.1 GCA_021604885.1 Acidimicrobiales bacterium | reverse complement strand
TGGGCGACGAGTGCTTCCGGGTTGACGAGGTTCATCGCGATCAGGAGCGTGAACGCGATCGCGGCGACCACGCCGACCGGATGGCGGCGAAGCCTGCCCTCCAGGTGAGCGCCGACGACGAGGAACACCACCCCGATGAAGGCGGCGAAGACGATCGTGTAGAGCCGCAGCATGGTGAGACCGAACTCGGCCTCGTAGAGGAACAGTCGGCGAACGGCCACGCCGACCACGACGAGGGTGAGCCCGATCGTGGCGAGTTCGAGTCGGCGTATGCGTCGAGTCGTTCGTGCCGTGCCGCTGCGCCGCCACCGGTCGACCGCCAGGAGCACGGCGAGGGTGAGGACGGACGCCGCGAGCAGTTGGAAGAACCCGCTGCGGGCGTACTCCGAGTACTCGAGGCTCGTGTTGCGCTCGACGTAGCGCTCGCCCGCACTGATCGCGACGACCTGGGCGGCCACGAACACGGCGTAGATCGCGACAACCACGCCCAGCACGACGGTTGCTTCGGCCGAACCGAGGACCCGGCGAGGCTGCCGGTCGGGATCCGCGATCGCCCATGCACCGTGGCCCGCCAGTGCTGCGGTCACCACCACGCCGAGCCCGATGACCAGGAGATGGCCGACGACGGTCGGCAGGTCGAAGGGGATGCTCACCCAGGAGCGGAACAGTGCGTCCGACGCGGCCAGCAGCGCGATCAGCACCGCGGCGACGGGGGCCACGATGGCGAGGCCCGTCACGGCCCGCAGCAGCCGGCGCCCGAGCGCATCCCGTCCCCGAGCTGTCGCCGACACGGACCGGGTTACCAGCTGATACGAGAGAACGGCCGGCTCGAGTGCGGTGGTCGGGCGGACGAGGCGGACCACGGCCCGGCCGAGTGCGCCGGGCTCGTCGCGTACCGCGGCCGCGAGGGCCAGCAGGCCGAGCACCGCGATGATGTTCAGTGGGACCAGCCAGGGTGTCGATCGCAGGCACAGCAGCGCCGCCGGCACGAGCGCGAGGAGCAGCAGTCGGTGGGCGAGCGTGCCCCGGACCCACCCGCCCGTGCGGCTGGCGGCGACAAGCAGGGCCGCAGCGGCGAGCGACAGCACGCCGACCGGATGGCGCACGCCGAGATCCACTGCCACGCCGCCGAGGACGAGCCCGCCGAGGAGCCGTGGCCCCGGCGCGATGCGCCAGAGATCCGGCGTCGGCACGAAGAGGCGTTCGCCGGCGCGCGGCGGCGGAGGTGCGCTCGGCGGCGGTGGCAGCGTCGAGGTCATCGGTCGGTGGCTCCGGTCAGCGGGAGGTCGAGTTCGATCCGACAGCCGGACGGCGATTCCGGCTGGGCGGTGATCGTGCCGTGGTGGAGTTCGACGACCCATTGGGCGATCGCCAGGCCGAGCCCGGTGCCGCCGGACTCGGTGGATCGGGCGTGGCTGCCGCGCTGGTAGCGCTCGAAGATCCGTACGGCGTCGCCCTCGGGGATGCCGGGACCACGGTCGATCACCTCGATGCGGGCATCGTCGCCGAACACCCGCCCCCGCACGATCACGGGCTCGTCATCCGGGCTGAATCGGGTCGCGTTATCGAGCAGGTTCGCCATGACTTGGTGGAGTCGCTCCCGGTCGGCGACCACCGTCAGATCGGTCGGGTCCATCTCCACGTGAATCTCCTGATCCGGCCGGTGGAGCCGCACCTCCTGGGCCGCCTCCCGGGCGAGGCTGCCGAGCTCGACCGGTTCGAGGGTCAGCGGTGTCGCGCCCGACTCGAGTCGACTCAGGTCGAGCAGTTGCGACACGAGGCGGCCGAGTCGTTCGGTCTGCGTGAGCATGGTGGCCAGCACCTGGTCGTCCGCTGCGGTCACCCCGTCGACGATGTTCTCGAGGTTCGCCTGGAGCGCGGTGATGGGCGTGCGCAGCTCGTGGCTCACCATTGCGATCAGGTCCCGTCGGTCCCGGTCGACCTCCTCGAGCTGGAGCGCCATCGCGTTGAACGCCCGGGCCAGCTCGCCGACCTCGTCGGCGGACGTGGCCGTGACCCGAGCCCGATAGTCGCCCCTCGCCATGCGGGTGGCGGCGGCCGCCATCTCCCGCAGCGGCGACACGATGCCGCCGGCGAAGAACCACATGATCGCCACGCCGATCGTCGCCGAGATCACCGGACGAATCCAGACCGGCCAGTCGAGCCGGAAGCCGATCGTGCTCACCAGCGCGGCGATGGCAATGGCCCCGATGATGACAGCGGACAGCTTGAGCTTGATCGACGGGAGCACGTCGAGCGGACGGATCTTCGCCATCAGAGATCGCCGATCGAGTAGCCGACGCCGTGCACCGTGCGGATCACGTCGTCCCCGAGCTTGCGGCGCACGGCCCGCACATGGCTGTCGACGGTGCGCGCCCCCGACCCGTCGCGGTATCCCCACACGGCCACGAGCAGCTGCTGGCGGGTGAGCACCGCCGGCGCCGCTGCGGCGAGTTGGGCGAGCAGGTCGAACTCGGTCGGCGTGAGGTGCACCTCCCGTTCTTCGACCCGGATGCGGCGGCTCGCCCGGAAGATCTCGACGGCGCCGAGCTGATGATCCGGACCGCTCGGACCGCTGCCCTCCTCCGAGACCCGACGCAGCACCGCGTTGACCCGGGCGACCAGTTCCCGAGGTGAGAACGGCTTGGTGATGTAGTCATCCGCCCCGACGGCGAGCCCGACCAACATGTCGGTCTCGTCGTCGCGGGCGGTGAGCATCACGACCGGGACCCGTCGGCCCGCCTGGATCCGACGGCAGACCTCGAGCCCGTCGAGCCCCGGCAGCAGGAGGTCGAGCACGACGAGATCCGGCTCGAGCTCGGCGCATCGCTCGACCGCCTCCGCTCCGTCATGGCACATCTCCACTGCGTGTCCGTCGGCCTCGAGTCGGGCGGCGACCGCGGTGGCAATGGCTGGTTCGTCTTCGACGACGAGAATGTTCCCCACGACGACACCGTAGAGACCTCCCTGTGCAGGAGTCCCGCGCTCGATGTGAAGATGTCGTGCAGACGCCTGGTCTTCGGTTGTCAAGGTACGGGCGACCGGAACGGAGGCGGGTAGTGCTCAGGCGGTGAGCGTGAGGTGCTCGGTCTCCGTCTCGGTGGGGAAGTCGCGAATGGGTCCGGCCGAGGGTGGTGCGCCGGGCGGTCGGATGGTCCAGTGTCCGTTGTGTTGGTGGAGGGTGTGGCCGCGGTCGTGGATGTTGTGGTGGCAGCGGGAGCAAACCAGTACGAGGTTGTCGATGTCGGTTGGTCCGAAGTTGTCCCAGTACTGGATGTGGTGGGCCTGACAGCGGTCGGGGGCGGCGTCGCAGCCGATGCAGCCGCGGTCGCGGGCGATGAGGGCTTTCCATTGGGTGAGGGTGGCGTGGCGGTGGTCGCGGCCGACCCAGATGGGGTTGGCG
>BQJV01000448.1 GCA_021604885.1 Acidimicrobiales bacterium | reverse complement strand
GGAGCCACTGAGGCCGTACTCCGAGTCGTTCGAGATGGCGATCGCCTCGTCCACCGTGTCGTAGCCGATACAGGAGAGCACCGGCCCGAAGATCTCCTCGCGAGCGATCGTCATGTCGTTGGTGACGTCGCGGAAGACGGTCGGCTCGACATAGAAGCCGGTGTCGAACTGCGATGCGAGGTTCCCGCCGGTGACGGCGACGGCGCCAGCGTCCTTGCCGGCCTGGAGGTAGCCGGCGACCTTGTCGTGCTGACGCTTGGCGACGAGCGGACCCAGCACGATCTCCGGATCGGTCGGGTCGCCGTAGGGCAGCGCGGCGACGGCCGCTCCGAGCGCCTCGGTGATCTCGTCGTAGCGGGTGTTGGGCACGAGGATGCGGGTCTGCGCGCCGCATGCCTGCCCAGTGTTGAGCATGCCGGACATCACGAGGTCGCCCATGACGGCGTCGAGGTCGACGTCGTCGAGCACGATCGCCGCCGACTTGCCGCCGAGCTCGAGCGTGCAGCGCTTGATCTGCTCACCACAGATGGATGCGACGATGCCGCCGGTGAGCGCCGAGCCGGTGAAGCTCACCTTGTCGATGTCCGGGTGACGCACGAGGTACTCGCTGCCGACCCGGTCGGCGGACACGACGTTCACCACGCCCGGCGGCAGACCCGCCTCGGCGGCGCACTCCCCGATCAGGCGCCCGTGCAGCGGCGTCTCCGGCGCAGTCTTGAGAACCATCGTCGAGCCGGTCGCGATGACCGGACCGAGCTTCATCGCCGCGATGAACAACGGCACGTTCCACGGCACGATGCCGGCACACACGCCGACGGGCTGCTTGTTGACCAGGACCCGCTGGCCGAGCGAGCCCTGACGCTGCTCCTGCCACGCGTAGTTCTTGCCGACGTTGACGTACTGGTCGAGCACCATCGTCGAAGCGAAGACCTGCATCATCATGGACTGGGTCGTGGGCGTGCCGACCTCGGCGGTGATCACGTCGGCGAACTCCTGCGCCCGCGCCTGGATCGCCTGGGAGAACCGGCTCAGCGCCTCGACCCGTTCGTCCGGCGTCCACCGTCGCCATTCGCCGTTGAACGCAGCGACGGAACTGGCGACCGCGCGGTCGATGTCGGCGGGGCCACAATCGGGCACGCTGCCGATCGTCAGCTCGGTCGCCGGGTTGATCACCTCGATGCGGTCGCCGCTCGTGGCCGCGACATGGTCGTTGTCGATGAAGATCGTCGTCTGCTCGTCCATGCCGTCGACAGTAGTGACGTGCTCGCGTCGTGCCCATTTCGGGCGATGACAAGATTTTCGAAAGATGTCAGTTGGATGACGGAATGGGCAGGCGGCCAACGGCTACCATGGTCATCTGCGGGACGGGCGCTCTCCCCCTACGGGCGGCCTCACAGGAGTTTTCACCGTGAATCTCAAGAATCAGAGCAGTGGCTACGTCCTCGCGAACGGCGTCGACCGCGCGACCGCCGATGAGTTACGAAAAGGCAACGAAGGCGTCGTCGTGAGCCGCAACGTCGACGGCACCTACCGCGTCACCAGAGGACGCTGACCCGCCCGCGTCGCCGATAGCGTTGCCGTGTGTCGACGCACGCCGAATCCCCTGCGCATGTCCGCTGGCTCGCCAACGTCCCCGAGCTGCGATCGCCCGTCCTGATCACCGCCTTCGAGGGGTGGAACGACGCGGGCGACGCGGCCAGCATCGCGGCCGGTCATCTCGCCGACCGCTGGGACGGCTCCGCGCTCGCCGAGATCGATGCCGAGTTCTTCTACGACTTCAGCACCACCCGTCCGCTCGTGCAGCTCGACGACGAGCGGCAGCGGTCGCTCACCTGGCCGACGAACATGTTCCGGGCGTGCCGGGTCTCCGGCGCGAGCCGCGACGCCATCGTGTTGATCGGCCTCGAGCCCCAGCTGCGGTGGCGCACGTTCTGTGAACAGGTGCTCGCCACGGCGCGAGCCCTCGAGGTCAGCCAGATCATCACCCTCGGCGCGCTCCTCGCCGACGTCCCGCACTCCCGTCCGGTGGAGGTCTACGGATCCTCCGAGCACGAAGGCCTGATGCGCGAGATGGACCTCGAGCCGTCCACCTACGAGGGGCCGACCGGCATCGTCGGCGTGCTCTCCTCGATGTGTCGCGAGGCGGAGATCCCGACGGCGTCGGTGTGGGCGGCCGTGCCGTCCTACGTGCCCGGCGCCCCGTCACCCAAGGCCGGCCTTGCCCTCGTCGAGCGCGTGTGCGACGTGATGGGCACGTCGGTCTACTCCACCGACCTCGAGATCGCCGCCGCCACCTACGAGCGTCAGGTCGACGAACTCGTCGCCGAGGACGACGACACCGCGGGCTACGTCGCCGACCTCGAAGAGGCGTGGGACGAGGCCGAGGAAAGCGACGAGGAGATCGAGGAGGAAGAGGAGCTCGACGACGACCCCGAGACCCTCCTCGCCGAGGTCGAACAGTTCCTCCGCGACAACGAGTAGCCCCCCCTACTACGCGTTCTGGGTGAACATACGACCGGAATCCGCGCCCCCGTTCACCCAGAACGGGGGAGGTGGACGTCGATCCAGGTGATCATCTCGTCGATGATGGCCAGGCGGTCGGGCTCGTTGTAGATCTCGTGGCGCAGGCCCGGGTACACGATCCGGGTGACACTGCCGAGGGTCTCGAAGATCTCGGACGCCTCGACAGGCACGAGCCGGTCGTCGGCCCCGTGCTGCACCAGCGTGGGCATGGTGACGTTGGCGATCCCGTCGCGAGCCTCCTGGATCGCCTTCATCAGCTCCCAGCCGAGACGGGCGGTCGGGAACGGCACGCGGTACGGATCCGCGTAGAACACCTCGCCGACGGCGTCGTCCGTCGACAGCAGCGATGGGTCGCCGGGCTCCTTGATCTCGAACGTCGGCATGATCCGCCCGATCAGCGGCGCTGCGACCCGCAGATGGGTCGGAATCTCGGCGCCGAGCGCGGGACCGGAGAGCACGAGCAGATCCGGCTGCGTCCGCTGGTCCACGACGTAGCGCGTCGCCATGAGCCCGCCCATGGAATGACCGAGCAGCACCGTGGGGATCCCGAGCGTGCTGAGCTCGGTCATGTGGTCTTCGACATCGTCGGTGAATTGGGACCAGCGATCGACATGGCCGCGCCGACCCCCACTTCGGCCGTAGCCGCGATGATCGATGGCGACGACGTCGTATCCCGCGTCGGCCATGCGGCGGCCGACGTGTTCGTAGCGGCCACTGTGCTCGGCGATGCCGTGCAGCAGGAGGACGGCTGCCTTGGCTTCCCCGCTCGGCTGCCACCGACGGCGCAGCTGCACGAGGCCGTCGCGGGTCGTGCCGTGGTCGACGGTCGATGTGACGGGTTCGTACGCAGTGGGCGTGGTCACTCGTGATCTCCAGGTTCACCCCGC
>BQJV01000447.1 GCA_021604885.1 Acidimicrobiales bacterium | reverse complement strand
ACCGGCGGTTCGATCCTCGGCGACAAGACCCGGATGGCACAGCTCTCGGTCGACGATCGGGCGTTCATCCGCCCGTCGCCGTCGGCAGGCACCCTCGGCGGCGTCACCCGAGCGACCCGCGAGTCGATCCTGGTACTGGAGGCCGCCGGCTACGACGTGGTGATCGTCGAAACCGTCGGTGTCGGTCAGAGTGAGACGGTTGTGCACGGCATGGTCGACATCTTCGTCGTGCTGATGCTCGCCGGTGCGGGCGATGAACTCCAAGGCATCAAGAAGGGCGTCCTGGAGCTCGCGGACCTGCTAGCCGTGAACAAGGCCGACGGTGCCAACGTGCAGCAGGCCACGCTGGCCGCGGCGGACTATCGGCGGGCCCTGCATCTGCTCCAGCCGCCGAGCCCATCGTGGTCGCCGCCGGTGCTCACGTGTTCGGCACTCACCGGCGATGGCCTCGACGAGGTGTGGACGCAGATCGAGCTCCACCAGTCCAAGATGACCGACTCCGGCGAGCGGGACGAGCGGCGCCGCGACCAGCAGCTGGCGTGGATGCGGGTGATGGTGCGCGAGCGTCTCGTCGAGCGATTCGAAGCGGATCCGGAGCTCCGGAGCCGACAGCTCGAGCTCGAGGCAGCGGTGCTCGCAGGGGAGACGACTCCTGCAGCCGCGGTCGATCGCCTGTTCGGCGACTGAGCGCGATCCTCGTTTCGTTCGGGTCAGGTATCGACGGACGGAGATTCGTCTCGTACTCTCGGCGTGCGGGGAGGCGATGATCCCTCAGCTGGCCTGGTCGCGGCGCTGAGGAGAAGCCACAGCGAAACCGGCCCCTCCGTCCGACTCCACGGAGAACACCCGCATGCTGACGTCCCCTGCCCTCCTTCGCCGCTCGGCCGTTCCCGTTCTCGCGGGTTCCGCTCTGCTGTGGTCCGCCGCGCCGGCCGGCGCCCACCACGACCCGGATCAGCTCCGTGCCGCCGAGGCGGCGGCGGACGCGATCCCGATGGACCAGTCGGGCGGTGGCGGGATCCCGCTCACCGCCATCGTGCTCGCAACGCTGGCGCTCGCCGCGGTGTTCCTCGCCCGCGCCGGTCTGCCCCGGTTGCGGCTGCGTCGGGCGATCGCGATCGTCGCCGCCGCTGCGCTGGTGTCGGTCCCGCTCGCGACATCACAGGCCGCCACCCAGGCCATCCTGCTCCCGGATCTCATCTCGGATCAGCCGGACCCTGTCTCGCTCGAGATCAACACGTACACCGGCACGTCCCGGCTGGTCCTGCGGTTCGACGGCTACGTGACCAACGTCGGTGACGGTCCGCTCGAAGTGTCGGGCAACCCGCAGATCACCGACTCGTCGAACCCGAACGCCGTGCACCAGCGCGCCATCGACTCCACCGGCACGTGGCACATCGTCGCCACGCCGCTCGTCCAGTACGAGACGGCCGACAGTCACAACCACTTCCACCTCATGGAAGTCGGCCGCTACTCGCTGTGGAACGAGTCGCAGACCGCCGAGGCCGCTCCCGGGCAGAAGGTCGGCTTCTGCCTCTACGACATCGAGCACGCGGAGTCCGAGGACTACTCGGGTTCGCGTCCGAGTCGTGAGTACACCGGTTCCGTCACCCAGTTCTGTGACAGCAACAATCCGAACACGACGAGTCTGATCATGGGCACGAGCGAGGGATGGCGCGACGTCTACGGCGCGTACCTCACGTTCCAGTGGGTGGACGTCTCGGAGACCGCGCCGGGCATCTACTACCTCGCCAACGAAGCCGACCCGCACAACCGCATCGTCGAGTCGGACGAGGGCAACAACCAGATCGGCTTCTCCGAGGTCGCCTCGACCATCCCCGGCTACAACGCGCTCCCGGTCGGGCCGGTCTCGACCGTGGAGGACACCGCCGTCGGCGTCACGCTCCAGACGGAGACGTTCGGTTCGCCGGGCAGTCGCCGCTTCGAGATCGTGACGGCGCCGACCCACGGGTCGCTCAGCCGATCCGTCGGGGCCTCGTTCTCGTCGCCGAACGTCACCTACACGCCGGACCCCGGATACGACGGGCCCGACAGCTTCGAGTACATCGCGCGGGACAACTCGAGCGCCTATCCGCTCAACCCGACGATCGCGTCGGTCTCCCTCGACGTCGGCGCCGCCCTCGATCCGGCGGTCGAGATCTCGGGCGCGCCCGCCTCGCTCATCGCCGGCACGTCCGCCCAGTTGACGGCGACGATCACCGATGCGCCCGACGGCGTGTCCTGGTCGGTCGACGGCGTCAGCGGCGGCAACAGCACGGTTGGCACCGTCACCAGCGGCGGCCTCTACGTCGCGCCGGCCTCGCCGCCGCCCGGCGATGACGTCACCGTCCGAGCCACGCTCGACGACGATCCGTCGATCCACGACGAGGTCACCATCACGATCGATCCGGTGCCCAACAACGCGCCGGTGATGGTCGATCCGGGAGATCAGGCGTCGACCGTCGGCGACGAGGTGAACCTTCCCATCGGGGCGACGGATCCGGATGGCGACCCGTTCACCTTCGCCGCCACGGGCCTCCCGACCGGCACGTCGATCCACCCGACGACGGGTGTGATCTCCGGTACCGCGGGTGTGACCGGCACGTTCCCCGTCACGGTGACCACCGATGACGGCACCGACACCGCCGAGGTCGACTTCGACTGGATCATCGACCCCCGCCCGGAGATCCGGCCGGGGTCCGCGTTGGTCTGGGAGGGCGATACGGGGTCGCAGGTGGTGTCGCTTCCGTTGACCCTGTCCGAGCCGGTGTCGCAGCCGGTGACCGTCGACTGGTCGATCCTCGATGGCGACTCGCCGTCGGCGTCCGTGGGCTCCGACATCGGGGCGGGCTCTGGCACGGCGACGTTCGCTCCCGGCACCACGACGACGTCGATCGACGTCACGGTCTTCGGCGACACGGTCCACGAACCGCCGGCCTGGCTGGGGGAGTGGGGCTTCGTGGTCCACAGTTCGCCGTCACCCAACGCGGATCTCTGGACGGGGTTCTGGGGACTCGGTGTCGTGATCATCGTGGACGACGATTGACCGGGGCCACGTAGCGCCCGACCGGCCGGAACCGAATCGGGGTCTCCTCGTACTCCTCGAGTGCGTGGGCGATCCAGCCGGCAGTGCGGGCGATGGCGAAGATCACCTCGCCGGCGTCGGCGCTCATGCCGCTGATGTAGGTGAGCGCGCCGAGCGCGAGGTCGACGTTGGGGGCGGCCGGGATGCGCTCGGTGGTGCGCGCGACGACCGAGGCGACGACGTCCATCCTCGGCCCGTCGAGCGGCAGGTCGGCGAGCGCGTCGAAGACGATGTCGTGGCGCGGGTCGCGTTCCTTGTGGATGAAGTGGCCGATGCCGGGGACCCGGCCGTCGCGCCGCATCACCTCCGCGATCGCCGCGTCGGGAC
>BQJV01000446.1 GCA_021604885.1 Acidimicrobiales bacterium | reverse complement strand
GACGGCATCCAGTTGCACCTTCGCCGCGTTCTTCTCGAGCCAGGCCACGATCGTGAGCAACTCGTCCGCTTCGTCGCGGCGCGGGACGCCGAGCGAGTCGCCGGCGTCGGGGAGCGCGGGCGCCTCGACGGGAAGGCCCTCTTGCCACAGGGCGTCGTCGTCGACCGCGCCACAGGCGACGAGAAGCCCGCGGTCGAACTCCGCCCATGCGGCCCCGATCGACACCCGCACCCGCCCGGCCCGGCGGAGCAGGTCGAAGCGCCGGGCCCGTCGGAGGGCACCGCTCAAGGCGTCGGCGCGGTCACGCACGTCCGCCGCCTCCTCGAAGCGCTCGTCGTGGGCGAGCGATTCGATCCGCTCCTCCAATGGGCGGAGGAGCCGGTCGGGTTCGCGCGACAGCGTGTCGACCAGGTCGTCGATCAGTCGCCGGTAGTCGGCTTCGCTCGTGGCCCCCGAGCACGGACAGGTGGCCACGCCGATCTGCGCGGCCGCGCACATCGGCTTCGACATGGTGCCGGTGGAGCGCGCCGTGCATCGCCGTATCGGCGCCGCGGTCTCGATCGCCTCGATGATGCGCTTCGCCCGCTTGGCCGACGAGATGGGGCCGAGATAGAAGGCGCCGTCGTCCTTGACGGTGCGGGCGACGGAGAGGCGGGGGAAGCGTTCGTCGAGCGTGAGCTTCACGTAGGGGTAGCGCGACGACCGGGTGTGCTGGCGGTTGTAGCGGGGGAGGTGGCGATGGATCAGTCGCACCTCGAGGACCGCCGCCTCGAGTCCGTTGCGGCAGACGTGGTGGTCGATCTTCTTCGTCTCCCGGAGCAGGCCGCCGATCTTGCGGCGCTCGTCGGTGGAGAAGTAGCTGCGGACGCGGGAACGGAGGTTCGCCGCCTTGCCGACGTAGAGCACGTCGTCGCGGGCGTCGCGGAAGAGGTAGACGCCCGGCTCGCGCGGCAGGCCGTCGGTGAGCGGCAGCTTCTTCGCCTGGGCGCTGCCGGCCATCTTCGGGAGAATCAGCAGGTCGTCGAGCCCGGTGACGCCGAGCGAGCCCGCCCGTTCGAGCAGGAGATGGAGGAGGTCGCCGGTGGCGAGCGCGTCGTCGAGTGCCCGATGGCTGGGCGTGTGGGACAGGCGGAACCGGTCGGCCAGGGTGCCGAGCTTGCAGTTGGGCACCTCGTCGCGCAGCAACCGGCGGGCGAGGGCGAGCGTGTCGATCGAGCGGTGGGGGAGACGGTCGCGACCCTGCTGGCGGAGCGCCTCGTTCAGGAAGCCGATGTCGAAGCGGATGTTGTGGCCGACGATGACGGTGTCGGTGCCGACGAACTCCAGCAGCGACGGCATCACCGCCTCGATGCGCGGCGCCCGCATCACCATCGCCTCGGTGATGCCGGTGATCATGGTGATCTCCGGCGGGATCGCACATCCCGGGTCCACCAGGGTCTGATACGTGCCGAGGCACTCGCCGCCCTTGAGCTTCACCGCGCCGACCTCGGTGATCGCACAGTCCTTCGCCGAACCACCGGTGGTCTCGAGGTCGATGACGACGAAGGTGACGTCGTGGAGGGCGGTGCCGAGGTCGTCCAAGGTGCGCTGGTCGGCGACTCCGGTGTCGAACGTCTGTTCGGACATGGGGTCGTCATCATGGACGAACGCCTGTTCGTCGTCAAGCAGTGCGCGGCCGCGCCCGGGTCAGAGCACCTCGGCGTCGAGATGGTCGGCGAGACGGATCGCCAGGGCGACGAGGGTGTAGGTCGGTGTGGCGACGCCGCCGGTCGCGAAGACGCTGCTGCCGCCGACCCACAGGTTGTCGACCTCGTGCATCCGGCAGGTCGCATCGACCACGCCCTCGGTCGCCGAGTCGGCCATCCGCGTCGTGCACATGTGATGGAACCCGATCCCGAGTTCGAAGTCGTCCTCGTCGATCTCGTCCGGCAGGGAGCGGTAGATCGACAGGTACTCGCCCGGCACGAGATGGTCGACGGCGTCGGCGTGGACACCGCCGGGGACCAGTTGGATGCGCCCGAGGCCCGTGGCGCCCACGTCCTCGGCGAGCACGCGGAGCCCCTGGAGCACACGGGCCCGGTCGGCGGCGCTGTACCGCCAGTCGAGCTCCACGCGACGCATGCCGAGCGCGTCGGTGCCTGACCCGAGTGCGACCCGGCTGTCCGGATTCAGCTCCTGCTCGGCCAGCCCCTGGAGGTAGACGGCCGTACTGGGCACGGGGCCGGTGTGGCCGAGGAGCGCGGCCACGTCGTTCATCGTGGCACCCGATTCCTGGAGGGGCACGCCGGTCGGGAAGGCACCCGGCAGGAACTGGACTTCGAGGCCGGTCGTGGCGGCGTCGCGCACATGCTCGTCCGTCAGGCCGACGGCGAACTTCGCGCCGTGTGTCGCGCCCTGGTGACGGCCGCTCTCGATGGTGACCTGACCGCCGTTGAGCGCGGGCACGTCCGCCGGGTCGAGATCGAGGAGCCCGAACCCGGCGTAGACTTGGAGATGCTCGGTGAAGTGTCGTCCGACGAGGTCGTTCGCGTTGCCGAGGCCGGCGGGGTCGTGATCGGTTGACGCGAGGAGGATGCGGGCGTTCTCGATGCCCCCGGTAGCGAGGACGTAGGCGCGGGCGGTGGCCTCGATCGCGGTGCCGTCGAGCGTCCGCAGGTCGACGCGACGTACCGATCGCCCGTCCGCCGTCGAGAGGTTCACGACGTTCGCGTGCAGGAGGGCGACGACGGATGGATCGTCCTCGAGGTCCCGTCGGTAGACGCGGCCGAAGTTCGTCGGGAACGAGACCTGGTAGACGAACGGCTCGACCCGGTCGGTTCGCAGACCCGGCGCATCCATCCCGAGCTTCTCCTCCCAACGTTCGAGGGTGAAGTCGCTGTCGGTGATCCGCACCCACTCCGCGGCCCGGGCGAGGTACGGCTCGAGTTCATCGAGGCCGAACGGCCAGCCCGACACGGCGAGATGGTCCCTGACCTCGAAGTCCACCGGGGCCAGCGGGCGACAGAACCCGGCCCAGTGATTCGTCGTCCCGCCGAGATAGCGCAGTCGGGTCTGGTCGAGGCGAACCGGGTTGTCGAGCGTGACCAGCGGCGCGCCGATGCTCTCGCCCGCGGCGAGATCCTGCGTTTCGGGGTCGCCCTCCTCGCCGCCGGACTCGACGAGGAGCACCTGGTGTCCGCGGCGGGCCAACTCCAGCGAGACGGTGACCCCGGCTGCGCCCGCACCGAGCACGCAGACGTCCGCGCTGAACGTGGTGCCGGCATCGAGGGTTCGGGCGTCGATCAGCATGCGTCGTCGCAGATCAGGGCGACGGCCGCGGCGGCACGGGCCTCGGATCGGGCGAGCACCCAGCCGTCGACCGCGATCGTGTCGCCGCCGGCGAACTCGTCACGCACGATCGCCGCCGCCTGCGCGA
>BQJV01000445.1 GCA_021604885.1 Acidimicrobiales bacterium | reverse complement strand
CGAGCATCCACGTTGCGCCGTGACGCGTCGGTGTTTCGCTGCCACCTCGAGCCGGTCTTCGGCGACATGCCGATCGACCAGATCGGCTTTCGCGAGGCCCAACGCTTCGTGGCGGACCTCGCCGGCACCGGGCTCGCCCCGCGCACCGTCCACAAGGCCGCCGGGTTGCTTTCGCAGGCGCTCGACATAGCCGTCCGAGCCGGCCTGCTCGCCAACAACCCCGCCCGCGGCCTCGCACTCCCCCAGACGCAGCCGCACGAACCCCGCTTCCTCGACGCCGTCGAGGTCGAGCGCCTCGCGTCCGAGATCGCCGCTCCCTACCGCACGTTCGTCCTCGTCGGCGCCTACGCGGGCCTCCGCCACGGCGAGCTCGCCGCCCTCAGAACCAAACGCATCGACCTCAACGCACCGTCGATCGACGTGGTCGAGACACGCATCCGCCATCACGACGGCACGATCGGGTTCGGGCCGCCGAAGTCCAGGGCCGGCCGCCGCACGGTGCCGATTCCTCACTTCGTCGCCCGGGGACTCACCGCCCACATCGCACAGCAGCGTCTCGGACCCGACGATCTCGTGTGGACGACGAAGGCGGGCGCGCTGCTCACCGAGGCGAACTTCCGCGTCCGCGTCTGGCGCCCCGCCACGAGGGCCGCCGGGCTCGACGGCCTGAGGATCCACGACCTCCGCCACACCTGCATCGCGATGTGGAGCCGGT
The DNA here is from genome assembly GCA_021604885.1 of Acidimicrobiales bacterium. Lineage (GTDB taxonomy): Bacteria > Actinomycetota > Acidimicrobiia > Acidimicrobiales > Aldehydirespiratoraceae > JAJRXC01. The sequence continues at coordinate 2,702 of BQJV01000445.1, read as the reverse complement.
CGCTCGCATCGCCACGGGCCGCGGCGAAGTGGGCGGGTCACACCAACCCGTCGCTCGTGCTCAGCGTGTACGGCGGCGTCTTCGACGACGAGAGCGACGCGGTCATGCAACGGCTCGGCGACTACGCGGCACCGACGCCCGACGACTGACCGCAGCTGGCACGAACAAGCAGCCGCCGCCTACCGTCGGCGCCATGGCCGACGACCAGTTCATCGATGCCTACGGGTTCAAGGGACCGCTCCCGACCACGAGCACCCAACGCATGCTTCCCACGGGCGACTTCCCCCCGGGGCTGGCCGTCGGCGAGATGGCGCCGGACTTCGAACTGCCGAACCACCTCGGCGAGACCGTGTCGTTCCACGCCGACCGCGACGGCTCCCGTGCCGCGGTGCTGTTCTTCCGCTCGGCCGTCTGGTGACCGCCGTGCCTGACGCAGCTGGTCGAGCTGCACCACGGTCTTCCCGAACTGCGCGCCGAGGGCATCAAGCTCTACGCGATCAGCTACGACGACACCGAGGCGCTCGCCGCCTACGTCGAGGCGTCGGGCGTCGAGTTCACGATGCTGTCCGACATCGACTCCGAGGTCATCAACCACTACGGCGTCCTGAACACGTTGGTGCAGCCGGACGACGTGCCGTTCTACGGCGTGCCGTTTCCCGGCTTCTTCCTGGTCGACGAAGCCGGCGTGATCGTCGACAAGCTCTTCAACCGCCACCTCGCGAATCGCGAGGGCGTCGAGGCGATTCTCGACAGCTTCCTCGGCCGGGTGGAGCCCGGCCTCGGCGAACCCTTCGAGGCGGTCACGGAGGACGACGGCATCCGCATCACCGCGTTCCTGCGCGGGGGCGGAGGCGTGCTTCGCGTCGGCCCGCGTCGGCGTCTCATCGTCCGCCTGGAGATGCCGGAGGGGCTGCACACCTACGGCGAGCCCGTCCCCGACGGCATGGTCGCCACCCGGATCGAGATCGAGGGACCCGACGGTTTCTGCTGCGAACCGATCGAATCACCGCCCACCAGACCCCTCCGGCTTCCCGGCCTCAGCGCGCCGCTGCACGTCTGGGACGGCACCGTCGACTTCGTGATCCCCACCTACGCGAACACCGCCCTCACCCGGACCATCAGTGACGGCGCCGAGCCGATCACGGTGCAGATCCATGTGCGGTACCAGGCCTGCGATGACACGCAGTGCTTCATTCCGCGCACGCGCACGATTGAGCTCGATGTGCCCGTCGCCGGCGGCGTGATTCCCCGATTCGACCAGCTGGGTGACTATGGCGGCACGGTGATCGAGATGGACTCGCTGGCCCACATCAAACGACTGTTCAAGCGCAAGGCGGACCGCACCCCGGGTCAGGACTGATCAGGGCGTGTTGACCCAGACGCAGTCGTAGTTGCCGGCGTTCGACTCCTTGTCGAAGTCCGTCCCCTTGTCGTCCGACCCGGGCTGACCGGTGTGGACGTGGTCATGGAAGGCATGCCCGCCCGGGTCGTCCGGCTCCTTGTCCGTCTGGCCCGCGGCGATGTAGCGGCACGTCGCCGGATGGTTGCCGTGTTCGGGCTGGTAGATGAAGTGTCCGTGCGCAGCCGCCGCCGGTCCGGCGCTCAGGCCGAGTCCGGCGACGACGGTCGCGACCGCGAACGCTGCCTTCCGTGATGAAGAACGCATCGTCTCTCTCCTTGTGATGTGCGCCTCGTCGGATGACAAGGCCCTCACCAGACAGACGAGTCGCAGACCACCCGCGGGTGACAGCGGATCGAATTCCTGTCACACCCTCGCCGTAGCGTGAACTCCACGACTTCCCCTCGTGATTCAGATGATGAGAGGAAGCCATGGCCGCAAGCGAGAGCACTCGACTCCGCATCCGCCAGTACCTGATCGAGTTGATGGACGAGGAGGCTGCGGATGCCATGATGGAGTCCATGCCGCCCATGCACTGGGACCAGCTCGCGACGAAAGACGACATCGCGCGCCTCGACGGCCGGATCGACGGACTCAGCGAGCGCATCGGCGGGCTCGGGGTCCGCATGGACGCGTTCAGCGAACGGATGGATACGTTCGGCGAGCGGATGGACACCTTCGGCGAGCGGATGGACATGCTCGGGGAGCGCATGGACACGTTCGGCGAACGCATCGACGGCGTTCATCAGAGCCTGACCCTGCGCATGGGCGACATGGCGACCGACATTCGCCTGCTCGGTCGTGCCGTCACCATCGGTGCGGCCACGATCGCCGTCACGCTGGCGGTGTTCATGATCGGCACGATCGCGTCGCTGATCGCCGCCGGCGCCTTCAGCTGACCCTCGCGCCGCGACAACCGAAACGCGCGTCCCCGCGGGGACGTCCGGCGACGGTGTCACACCCACTCGACAGCATGTGACCATGACCACCAACCACCGATCCTTCGATCCACCCGCCGATGACCTCGCCGGTCTCGAGAAGCAGCTCATCGAGCTGCTCACCCATCACTGGACCCGCGGGTGGATGCCCGCCGACATCCTCGCCGCCGTTGCGGCGCACCAGCCGGTTCGCTGCGTGGAGATGACCGCCGCGTTGATCCTGCTGCAACACGAGCGCGCCGGCTACGGCGACCGACTCTCGCCCCGGTGGCACGAACAGCTGGCATCCGTGCGCGCCGCGGCAGGCGACGGCGACTGGCTCCGCGCCGACCAGCTGGGCCGGCTGTACTCCGACGCGGTCAATG
>BQJV01000444.1 GCA_021604885.1 Acidimicrobiales bacterium | reverse complement strand
GCCGGATCAGGTCAATCGGCTGCTGCTCGACTTCCTGGGCAATCTCTAGCCGGCGGCGTTGGCGCGGGCCGTCTCGAGATCCTCCCGCAGGGCCGCCACGCCGGCCTCCCACACGGCGACGGGCAGTGCATCGTCGTGGGTGGCTGCCGCCTCCGCCGTCGCCTCGGCGATCTGCGCCGTCCAGCGATCGAGAACCTCGTCGGTGCGCTCGACGGAGAACGGCCCGGCCAGGAACTCGTCGAGCACCGCGCGGTACTCGTCGGTGTAGGTCGCCACGGCGCCAATGATCGGGTCGCAGGCGGCCGATCGCTGCATGGAGCCGAGGTAGTTGAAGGGCTCGCAGTCACCGGACGTCTCGCCGAAGTCGTCGGCGACCTCGAGGATGGCGTTGAATCCCGCGGAGCGGATGGTCTGGAACGAGTTGTCGAGGTCCCACGGGATCACATGGAACCGCTCGTTGCTCGGGTCCTCGTAGACGAAGAAGTTGTGCGTGGTGCACGGCCCGAAGCAGCGCCAGTGCGAGAGGCTGTCGTCGTGGCGGATGGTTCGCTCGACCGCGAAGTAGGCGAGTGTCTCCTCCACGTCCATCCAGTCAGCGACGACGGCCGCCGCATCGGCGTTCGGATCCGTGATCGCCTCGGCGAACTCCTGGACGAGAGCGAACGAGGGGTCGTCGTTCTCGTTGGTCTTGAGGCCCGCCTCGTAGGCGCCGACCGACACGGGGCGACCTTCACCGTCCAGCGGCCACACCTCCTTGTAGAGGTTGCCGGTGCCGTCCTCGAAGTTCTGGCGAGTGAAGCGACCGTCGATCTGCTCGACCAGCGAGAAGAGCCCGAGGAACTCACCGTTCAGCATGATCCGCGCGTGGGTGGCCCGTGGTGCCGGCACGCCCATCTCGGCGAAGAGCCAGTAGCCGAGCCGGTCGTGCATCTGGGTCTGATCGAGATTCATGGAGTGGAACTGGAACTTGCGCTGCCCGTGCCACTCGTCGTCGGCGTTCTGCCAGTTGATCTTCACCTTGATGGAGAGCTTGGTGCAGACCTTGGCGCCGGAGGGATTGAAGATCGACTGGATTCCGCCGCTGATCTGGGTGCCCTCGAGACAGTTCACCCACGCGCCGATGCTGCCCTTGTAGCGGATGCCCACGGTGCGGGTCTCGCCACCGAAGGTCACCTCGCCCTCGACGTACTCCTCCGCGGACGGATCGGCGTCAATGATGGCGAGGTTCTCCTCGGACAGGCTGATCTCGAACGTGTGGAGTTCGTCCTGGTCGAACAGGAGCGAACCGTCGGGGACGCCCGACTCGACACCCACGTTGCGACTGTCCTCACTGGTCTCCGGTTCGTCCGGAGCCGGATCCGCGCCATTGTCGCCGTCATCGTCGCCCGAATCGGTCTCGCCAGATGGATCCTCGGGCCCCGGCGTACCCGGATCGGCGTCGCCGGCGCCTGACGAGCAGGCGACCGCGACCATGGCGAGAGCGAGAAGAAGCGCGGTCCAACGTCGGGGGCTCATGACGGGGAGACCCTGGAGCGACGAGCGGATTCGATGGTGTCGACCGTTTTCACGCGGGGGAGTCTTGCCCGATCCACCCGGCGACACCAAGATTCGGCCCATGACCGACACCTCGAATGGCGCCCAGGCACTCATCCGTACCCTTGTGGATTCGGGCGTGGACGTCTGCTTCACGAATCCGGGCACGTCGGAGATGCACTTCGTGGCAGCGCTCGACGACGTCCCGGAGATGCGCGGGATCCTCGGACTCTTCGAAGGGGTGGTCACCGGCGCGGCCGACGGCTACGCGCGGATGGCGGGTCGCCCCGCAGCAACCCTCCTCCATCTCGGCCCGGGCCTCGGCAACGGTCTGGCGAACCTCCACAACGCGACGCGAGCGCGTACCCCGATGGTCAACATCGTGGGGGACCACGCCACGTACCACAAGCAGTACGACGCGCCGCTCGAGAGTGACATCGACTCGATCGCCGCGGGCGCGCCCGGGTGGTTCCGTCGCTCGATGTCGCCGGACACGGTCGCAGCCGACACGGCTGAGGCCGTCGCCGCGGCGATGTCACCGCCCGGTCAGGTTGCGACGCTCGTGCTGCCGGCGGACACCTGTTGGTTGCCCGCACCCGGCGGCGCCGTCGCACCGATCGCGCCGACCCCGGCCGTGGAGGTCGACCAGGTAGACATCGATGCCACGGCGAAGCTGCTCCGCTCCGGCGCGAACTGCACCCTGATGGTCGGCGGGCGGGCCATGGGAGAGCGCGGGCTGCGGGCCGCGACGCGGATCGTGGAGGCGAGCGGCGCGAAGCTCCTCGCCGAGACCTTCCCGGCCCGACATCGTCGCGGCGCCGGTGTGCCCGCCGTCGAACGGACCATCTATCTCGCCGAGTTCGCCCAGATGCAGTACGCCGGCACCGAACAGCTGATCCTCGTGGACACAGCGGCGCCCGTTTCGTTCTTCGCCTACCCGGGGAAGCCGTCGGTGTTGTCGCCCGAGGGGTGCGAGATCTCCACCCTGGCCGACGGCGCGCACGATCCCGTCGCGACGCTGGAAGCACTGGCGGACGCGCTCGGCGCGCCCGCGGAGGTGACCGTCGCGGAGCACACGGTGCCGGCCCGGCCGACGGGTGCCCTCGACGCGATGACGATGGCGGCTGCCGTCGCGGCGACACTTCCGGACGAGGCAGTCGTGGTGGACGAGGGCAACACCGCCGGCATCGGTCTCGGCGGCGCCACGCAGGGCTGCGCGCCCCACGACTGGCTGTGTCTGACCGGTGGCGCGATCGGTATCGGGCTTCCGCTCGCGACGGGCGCGGCCATCGGTGCGCCGGGTCGTCGCGTGGTCAACATCCAGGCGGACGGGTCCGCGATGTACACGCTGCAGGCGCTCTGGACGATGGCCCGCGAGAACCTCGACATCACCGTCGTCGTCGCGGACAACGGGCGCTATGCGGTGCTGGACATGGAACTCGACCGCGTCGGCGCGGAAGCCGGCGGCCCGATCGCCAGGTCGATGTTCGATCTCTCGGGCCCGGACATCGACTTCGTCGCGCTGGCGGCCGGCATGGGCGTCGAGGGTGTGCGGGTGGACACCGCCGAGGACCTCACCACCCATCTCGAACGAGCGAACCGCACGCCGGGTCCGCAGCTGATCGATGCGGTGATTCCGCCCCTCCAGGCCTGAGGCGGCGGCCGCTCAGCGAGCGAAGACCTGATCGTCGTCGGCGAACGACTTGAACTCGAGGGCGTTGCCCGCCGGATCGAGGAAGAACATCGTCGCTTGCTCTCCGGGCTCGCCGGCGAACCGGACCCGTGGCTCGATCACGAACTCGACCCCCGCGGCGCGGAGCCGCTCAGCGAGCGTGTCCCACGCATCGCGCTCCAGAAGCACACCGAAGTGCGGCACCGGCACGTCGTCGCC
>BQJV01000443.1 GCA_021604885.1 Acidimicrobiales bacterium | reverse complement strand
CACAGAACGGGGAGATGCGCAAAACGCAGAAGCGGCACCCGGGGGGTGCCGCTTCGTTGCGCTCGGGGAGGAGGACTTGAACCCCCAATGACTGGACCAGAACCAGTTGTGTTACCAATTACACCATCCCCGAAGGGGCATTTCTGACTGGCCAGCGTAGCGGCTCAGCCGACGGATCCAAGCCAGTTGTCGACACGTCGATAGCCGAGGATCCGCCCGAGCGAGACGGCGGCGGTCTCCCGCACGAGCTGGCGGATCGACGAGCCGCCGTCGGTGGACGACACGGTGGCGTCGAGGCCGACCTGGTCGGCGATCTGGCGGAGCCGCAGCGCGTGATACGGGTCGCTCACGAGGATCACCGACTCGCCGATGTCGAGGCCGCGGAGTTGGCGGGCGGTCGCGGCGAGTTGTTCGTAGGACGACGCGCCGTCGGTCACGACCAGGAGTTCGTCCTCGGGCACGCCGGCGAGCAGGAGGTACTGGAAGCCGGCGTAGCCCTCCGTGAAGCGATCCCCCGGCTGGTTGGATCCGGTGGTGACGATCATGTCGGCAACGCCGCTCGCCCAGAGTTCGTACGCATGGTCGAGTCGGGAGGCGAGCACGGGCGACGGCGCGCCGTCGTACTGGGCGGCGCCGAGCACCACGATCGCGTCGCCCGGGCGGCGGTTGTCCTCCCCCGACGCCTGGAGGACCTGGAAGAACGTGAGCAGTACGTAGCCGGCCACGGTCGCGGCGGCGATGGCGGCGAGTCGGCGGGCGCGGCGGAAGGGCAACCAGCGAGGCAGCCCGAGCCGCATGGGTCAGTCGATCCTCGCCCCGGCCGCGGCGATGCGCTCGAGGCAGACGTCGCGGCCGAGATGGGTCATCGCCTCCCACAGCGGGATGCCGGCGCCCCGGCCGGTGAGCGCGATGCGCAGGGGAGCCTGCGACATGACCCGGGTGTCGAGCTCCTCGGACAGGGCGGTGCCGACGCCCATCACCACCGATTCGAGGCGGTCACGATCGGTGAAGTCGTCGTCGGCGAGCGCGGCGGCGATGTCGTCCAGCACCCGGCCGGGCACTGTGCCCTTCACGATCGCCTTCGCCCATGACTTCTCGTCGTACTCCTCGATCGCGTCGACGAAGAGCCAGTCGAGCCAGGCGGGCGCCTCGGCGAGGGTGACCACCCGCTGCTGTACGTCCTCCGCGAGTGCGAGAGCGACGATGCGGTCGTAGTTCGCGACGGGATAGGGCGCATCGTCGGCCGTCAGCCAGGGCTCGGCCGCCTCGATGAACGCCATGGGGGTCATCGCCTTGATGTACTCGGCGTTGATGTGATCCAGCTTCTTCGGATCGAAGAACGCCGGCGCCTTGTTGACGGACTCGAGTGTGAACCGTTCGATGATCTCCTCGATCGGGCGGATCTCGACCTCGTCGTCGGGGCCCCAGCCGAGCAGTGCCAGCGCGTTGCGCATCGCTTCGGGGAGATAGCCGCGGGCGACATAGTCGGCGAGGGCGACGTCGTCGCGCCGCTTCGAGAGCTTCTTGCGCTGCTCGTTGACCAGCAGCGGCAGGTGGGCATAGGTCGGCGGCTCGCCGAACCCGAGCGCGTCCCACAGCAGCAGCACCTTCGGCGTGGTGTTGAGCAGATCCTCGCCGCGGATGACGTGGGTGATGCCCATCTCGTGGTCGTCCACCGCGTTGGCGATCAGGAACACCGGCGAACCGTCGCCCCGGCGGATGACGAAGTCCTCGATCGTCTCGTGGGCGACCTCGACGCGGCCACGGATCACGTCGTCGACGACCGTCGAACCCTCGTCGGGGGCCCGGAAGCGAACCACGACGCCGGGCCCGTCGACGACATCGCGGTCGCGGGAGAACCCGTGGTAGCCGGCCGGCAGACCCGCCTCCTCACAGCGAGCCTCGATCTCGTCGCGGGTCAGGTCGCAGAAATACGCCTTGCCCTCTGCGACGAGTCGGTCGACCGCGTCGACGTGCCGCTCGCGCCGCTCGCTCTGGAAGAGCGGCCCTTCGTCCCAGTCGAGCCCGAGCCAGCTCAACGGCTCGGTGATCGCGTCGACGAACTCCTGGCTGGTCTTCGCCTCGTCGGTGTCCTCCACCCGGAGCACGAACGTGCCACCGGTGTGGCGGGCGAAGAGCCAGTTGAACAGCGCACTGCGAGCACTGCCGACATGGAGAAAACCGGTGGGAGCGGGAGCGAAGCGGACACGCGGGCCAGACACGCCTCGGAGGCTATCGCCGCAGGTCAGCCCCGCTCCCCCCACCCTTCGGTCAGAGAACCGTCAGGCGTTGACCACGTGGGTCTTGACGATCTTGTCGTGGAAGGTCTCCCGGTTCGGGTCCCACAGCGCCCAGAGGTACCCGAGTCCACAGGCGATGCTCGAGATGATCCGCGAGAAGTAGCGGCCCACGGCACGACCGGTGCCGATCGGTTGACCGCTCACCGCGTCGACCACCTTGATGTTCAACGCCTTCTTGCCGACCGTCTGGCCCGCACCCTCGCCCTTCGCGAAGTAGAACACCGTGCCGGCCAGACCGATCAGCCACGCAACAACGACGATGAGCACACCGCTGCCCGTGAGGACCTCACAGATGCCGAACTGGCCGTCCACCGTGCACGTGTCGAGCTCGGTCGGAGCGATGGCGAGCGCGATGAAGAAGAGAATGGCGAACGGGATGCCGACGACGATTCCGTCGATGAGGATCGCGCCGAACCGCTGGCCGACGCCGGCGAGGTTCCCCGCTCCTGCGGGTGCGGGGCCGCCGGGAGGCGGCGGAGGCGGTGCGCCGCCAGGCGGTGGTGGCGGTGGGGCCGGCATGTCGGACATGTGATCTCCTTCGTCAAAACGCAAGGTGACCAGGTCCGCCACCCCCGATCGAACGTAGACGACGCGCACCCGCGCCGCGTGTGACCCCCATGGGCGAAGCGCCGCCGGTACCGTTCCGACCCGTGGCCCGACCCGACGATCCCGCTCCGCCCGGCTTCTACGCCGACCCGGAGGATGCCGCCCGCGAGCGCTGGTGGGACGGCACGGCCTGGGCGGCGACTGCCGGGGCGATCCAGCCCACCGTCGCGCCGACGAATCGAGACATCACGCCACCCCCGCCGCGTACCAACCAGTTCGCGCTCGCGTCACTGATCCTGTCGGTCTCCTGGATCTTTTTCGTGGGCTCGATCCTCGGCGTGATCTTCGGACACGTGGCGATGGACCAGATCCGCGAGTCGGACGGACGTGAGGTCGGCCGCGGCAACGCGATGATCGGCCTGATCGTCGGCTACATCGGCATCGCCGCCGGGCTGTTGGTGCTCCTGATCACCCTCGGGTGATCACGCGCCGAGGGCGGCCCGCCAGTCCGCCGCGCTCGCGGAGGTCACCTCGGCGACGGACATCCGCAGCGTCGCCTCCGGCACGGAGTCGGCCAGCTCAC
>BQJV01000442.1 GCA_021604885.1 Acidimicrobiales bacterium | reverse complement strand
TCCGTCCGGCGAGGCCGAGATCCCGATCGAGCCATGAGTTGAGGAGCGCGCCGCCGTAGATCTCGACGCCGAGCTGGCGCCAACCGCCGACTCCCGTCTCCGGTTGCGGCTTCATGCGCAGGTTCGGGCTGTCCGTGTGCGCGCCGACGACGCGCACGGGCGATGCGGCCGAATGATGTTCGCCGACGGTCCAGGCCACGAGCGCACCCCCGCGGCGGATGAAGTGCGACCCGCGGGCGGGAAGGGAATCGGCGGCGCCGATCTCGGTGAATCCCGCTGTCTCGAGTTCGCCCGCCGCAGTTGCCACCGCGTGATGCGGCGTCGGGGAGGCGTCGATCAACGAGGCGACTCGACGGGAAACGGACAGGTCAGCGGCGCGCATGGGCCTATGATGACCCAGCGACGACCCGAGTTGGTCGTCCACAGGCGAGAATCGGTAGCGTTTCTCGCTCTGGCAGCCGGGCCAACGTCGTCCCAGCTCCGCACCGTGCAGGCCACCGTCTGCACATTGGAGACCCCGAGGAGACACCATGGCCGGCGATCTGCCGCCCCAACAGGGCCTGTACGACCCCCGCAACGAACACGACAGCTGCGGCGTCAGCTTCGTGTGCGACATCCACGGTCGCGCCACGCACGAAACCGTCATGAAGGGCATCGGCGCCCTCTGCAACATGGAGCACCGCGGCGCGCAGGGCGCCGACATCAACACCGGCGACGGCGCCGGCATCCTCATCCAGGTCCCGGATCGCTTCTATCGCGACGTGCTGCCGTTCGAACTCCCGCCGAAGGGGGAGTACGCCACGGGCATCGCGTTCCTCCCGCAGGACGCCCAGGTCGCCATGGTCGCCGCGGAGGCCGTCGAGCGGATCATGGACGAGGAAGGCCTCGAGGTCATCGGCTGGCGAGACGTCGGGATCGACGAGTCGATGCTCGGGTCGGCATCGCTCATGACCATGCCCACGTTCCGCCAGATCTTCGTGAAGGGCGCCGATGCCGACGGCAACCCGCTCTCCGGCATCGAACTCGACCGACCGGCTTTCATCGCCCGCAAGCGGGTGGAACACGAGATCGCAGTCCCGGCCGGCCCGGACGAAGCGAACGAGGCCATGGGCGGCGCGTCCGAAGCCCACGACGGCGTGTACTTCTCCTCGCTCAGCGCCTCCACGATCGTCTACAAGGGAATGCTGACGACGCCCCAGTTGGCCGCGTTCTACCCCGAGCTCACCGACGAGCGCGTCGAGAGCGCGCTTGCCCTCGTGCACTCCCGCTTCTCCACGAACACGTTCCCGTCGTGGCCCCTGGCCCACCCGTACCGCTATGTCGCCCACAACGGCGAGATCAACACCATCCAGGGAAACCGGAACTGGATGCGGGCCCGTGAGGCCCTCCTCGAATCGCCCCACCTGCCCGGGCTCGAACGCGCCTTCCCGATCTGCACGCCCGGAGCGTCCGACACCCACGGCTTCGACGAAGCGCTCGAACTGCTGGTCCTCGGCGGCTACCCGCTCGAGGAAGCCGTGCTCATGATGATCCCGGAGCCCTGGGAGCACCACGAGGAAATGGCGCCGGCGACGACGTCGTTCTACCGCTACAACGCGACCCGCATGGAGCCGTGGGACGGTCCTGCGTCGATCGCCTTCACCGACGGCACCGTGATCGGCGCCGTGCTCGATCGCAACGGGCTTCGTCCGTCGCGCTACTGGGTGACCGACGACGGCTTCGTCGTGATGGCGTCCGAGGTCGGTGTGGTCGAGATCCCCCAGGACTCGATCGTGGAGAAGGGCCGGCTCCAGCCGGGCCGCATGTTCCTCATCGACACCGCAGAGGGCCGCATCGTCCGCGACACGGAGATCAAGGAACGCCTCGCCTCGGCTCGGCCCTACGGCGAGTGGCTCGACGAACATCTCGTCACCCTCGCCGACCTTCCCGAGGGAGCGCCGCGCAACGGTGACGAAGGCACGCTCGTGCAACGCCAGCAGACCTTCGGCTACACGATCGAGGAGAAGAAGCTCCTCCTCGCGCCGATGGCCCGGATCGGCAAGGAAGCCATCGGTTCGATGGGCACCGACACGCCGATCGCGGTCCTGTCGAGTCGCTCGCGCCAACTGAGCGACTACTTCCAGCAGCTCTTCGCCCAGGTCACGAACCCGCCGCTGGACGCCATGCGCGAGCAGCTGATCACCTCCACGTTCGCTCGCGTGGGCCCGGAGAGCAACCTCTTCGATCCGACGCCCGAGGCGTGCCGAACCATTCATCTCGACAACCCCGTGATCGTCGATCGCGACCTCGCCCGCCTCGTCGCACTCGACGGCGGCGACGGACCGGGCGGGTTCCGGACCGCGGTGATCTCCACGCTGTACCCGGTCGCCGACGGCGCCGCCGGACTCGCCGCCGGACTCGAACGGCTTCGCGCCGAGGCGAGCGACGCCATCGCGAACGGCGCCACGGTGCTCGTCCTCTCGGACCGCGGCACGAACGATGTCGAGGCGGCCATCCCGTCGCTGCTCGCCACGAGCGCGGTCCATCATCATCTCGTGCGCGAGAAGTCGCGGACGCGGGCCGGGCTCGTCGTCGAGAGCGGCGACGTGCGCGAGTGCCATCACATCTGCCTGTTGCTCGGGTACGGCGCCAACGCCATCAATCCGTATCTCGCCTTCGAGACGATCGACGAGATGATCGCCAAGGGCGACCACGATCTGTCGCCCACGATGGATCCGGAGACGGCCCACGCCAACTACGTGAAGGCGGCCGGTCTCGGCATCCTCAAGGTGATGTCCAAGATGGGCATCTCCACCGTGGCGTCGTACACCGGCGCCCAGATCTTCGAGGCCATCGGTCTCGACTCCGGCATCGTCGACGAGTACTTCACGGGCACGGTCAGCCGCCTCGGCGGCGTCGGACTCGACGTCCTCGCCGAAGAGGTTGCCGCGCGGCACCGGCTGGCATTCCCGGCCAACCCGACGCAACGCGCCCATCGGACCCTCGAGGTCGGCGGCGAGTACCAGTGGCGCCGGGAAGGGGAGTACCACCTCTTCAACCCCGAGACGGTCTTCAAGCTCCAGCACGCCACCCGCGAGCGCCGCTACGACATCTTCAAGGAGTACACCGGGCGGGTGGACGACCAGGCCACGCAGCTGGGAACGCTGCGAGGTCTGTTCCGGTTCCGCACCGCGGAACGCCCCTCGGTGCCCCTCGACGAGGTCGAATCGGTGGCCTCGATCGTGCGCCGCTTCTCGACCGGAGCCATGAGCTACGGGTCCATCTCGGCCGAAGCGCACGAGACACTCGCGATCGCCATGAACCGGCTCGGCGCCAAGTCGAACACCGGCGAGGGTGGCGAGGACGCCGAACGCTTCACGCCTGACGAGAACGGCGACCTGCGTCGTTCCGCGATCAAGCAGGCCGCGAGCGGCCGCTTCGGCGTCACCAGCG
>BQJV01000441.1 GCA_021604885.1 Acidimicrobiales bacterium | reverse complement strand
CCACCGGGCGGCCTCGGGATCAGCGAACGCCGGAAAGAGCGAGCGAACGAAATCGAGGTCGAGCGAGGCTCCGGCGACCGCGTTCACGCGGACCACCTCAGCTGAGGTGGTCCGCGGCGCAGCCTTGGATCACGCCCGCCGCGAGTGCGACATCGGCGCGGGTGTCGACATCGCTGATCAGGGTTGGATCAGCGATCGCCTCCGGCGTGGAACGCAACACGTCGTCGACGGCGTCGAAACGACCGAAGTCGTCTGCGAAGGTCTCCTGGAGCTCGTTGAACGAGCACTCGCAGTAGTCGGTGAGCGGGCCGTCCTCGGTGGCACCGTCGTCGGCCTCCACGCACGCGTTGAGGAAGTTCTGTTCGACGTTCTTCTCTTCGAGTGCCTCGGCCCAGGTGTCGGGGTCGCTGCTCTGGGAGCAACCGGCCGCCACCAGGGCGAGCAGGATCAGCCCGAGGAGGGACGCGACGCGGACGTTCGTTCGTGAAGGCATCGCCGCCGAGGATATCGGCCGCGATCTAGGCCGCGGTGCCGAAGAGGGTGGCGAGGCGTCGATCGCCCGTCGCCCGGTACACGGCGAGGTCGAGCACGTTGCCCTTCGGGCCGTCGACCATCGGGCCGCTGACCGGCTTCAGATTGAGTGCCGACAGCAGGGCTCGTACACCGGTGGGGTCGTAGCACGGACGTTGCCCGTCGACGGACTCGGCAAGCAGCGCAGCCTCGTCGGTGAGGTCGAGGTATGTCTCAGCGGTCTCGTGCGATGCCATGCGAACAGTTTCGTCGGTCACCGGGGATCGCCCAAGAGTCGATCGACCCAGATCATCCCCAGGGGGCCGGAAACGGTGCGCCCGACCCACGTCGGATGGTTCAACCGGCCCCCAATCGGCGGGCCCGAGTGAACACATCGTCCAACATCTCCTCGGTCAAACGACCTGTGAACGTGTTCTGCTGGCTCACGTGGAAGCTGCACAGGAGCGTTCGTCCGTCGTCGAGTGGGACCTCCAGCCCATGCGCGAACTTGGGCCGCGGGCGGACCCCGAGCTCCTGGCACGCGACCTGGTAACCGAATCCGCCGAGGACCATGATCACCTTCACGTTGGTCAACGCCTCGAGCTCGCGTGCGAAGAACGGGCGGCACGCGTCGCGCTCCCCCGTCGTCGGCTTGTTCGCCGGCGGCGCACACTTGACGGGCGAGGTGATCCACGCACCGGACAGCGTGAGCCCGTCGTCGAGGGCGGTCGACTCCGGTTGTGACGCGTAGCCCGCACGGTGCAGGGCGCGATAGAGCCAGTCACCGGAGCGGTCTCCGGTGAACATCCGCCCGGTGCGGTTGGCCCCGTGTGCCGCCGGGGCGAGGCCGACCACGAGCAGATGCGCGGCCGGGTCACCGAACCCCGGCACGGCCTTCGCCCAGTAGTCGTCGTCGCGGTACATCGCCCGCTTCTCGCGCCCGATCTGCTCACGCCAGTCGACCAGCCGCGGGCAGGTCCGACACGCCACGACATCGCGTTCGAGTCGGGCGAGGAGGCGACGGGACTGATCAGCGTTTCCCACGGCGAGCAGGGTACGTTGGCGCCACGATGGCTGGACGCAACACCCGCTCGAAGTCCAAGAAGTCCGATCCGCCGAAGCCCACGCTCGTGCTGCTCGTGCGCCACGGTCAGACCCCGACGACCGGCGACAAGCTCCCGGGCCGCGCGCCGAACCTGCACCTCGCCGACAAGGGAATCGCCCAGGCGGAGGCCGCCGCCGAACGCATCGCCGGCCTCGGCTCGGTCGCAGCGGTCTACGCCTCCCCCATGGAGCGCACCCGGGAGACCGCGGCACCCATCGCGAAGGCACGCAAGCTCCGTGTCCGCCAGGCGAAGGGGCTCATCGAGTGCGACTTCGGCGACTGGACCGGCGCCAAGCTGTCCGGCCTGCGGAAGCTCCCCGAGTGGCGCACCGTGCAGCGCTACCCGAGCGGGTTTCGCTTCCCCGGCGGCGAATCGTTCGCGGAGATGCAGAGCCGCGCCGTCGACGCGGTGCACGATCTCGTCGGCGCCCATCCGGGCGAGACCATCGTCGCCGTGTCACACGCCGACGTGATCAAGGCGGTCGTCGCCGCCGCCACCGGCACCCACCTCGACCTCTTCCAGCGCATCGTCGTCTCGCCCTGCTCGGTAACCGCGATCCTGTACACCACGGAGGGGCCCGTGGTGCTCACCGTCAACTCGACCGGTGACGATCTCACCACACTGGCGCCGTCGTGAGCGGCTCGTACGACTTCCGCGAACTCGAGTTCCTGACCGTCGGCACGCTCGGACCCAAAGGACAGCGCGAGTTCTTCCTCCAGGCGCGGGCGGAGGGCGAGCTCCTCTCGCTCAAGCTCGAGAAGCAGCAGGTCGCGGCGCTGGCCGACTATCTCGATCAGGTGCTCCAGGACCTTCCCGAGCCCACGGGTATCGACGACCCGGCAGCGGACGACCTCGGCCTGCGGGAGCCGGTCGTCGCCGCCTTCACCGTCGGCTCACTGGGCATCGCCTACGCCGAGGAGGCCGACCGGCTCATCGTCATGGCCGAGGCGATCCCCGAGGGCGACGAGGACGACGAGGACGAGGCCGTGCCCCACGCCCGCTTCACCGTGAGCCGCGCCCAGGTCGCCGGTCTGATCGACCGCGCCCGTGACCTCGTCGCCTCCGGGCGCCCGCCCTGCGACTATTGCGGCCGGCCGCTCGAGCCACGCAACCGCGACTGGTGTCCGTGTCAGAACTGAGCCCGTTCCGCGAGCGCGAGCCGATAACCACCGAACGGGCGGTCGCGCTCCTCACCCGCGGCGAGATGGACCTTCTCGGGCGCATGCCCTACTCCTCGAACGCGACCTTCCTCGTCGACGTGTGTCACGAGGGTCTCGAAGCCCAGGCGATCTACAAGCCCCACCGGGGTGAGCGGCCGCTGTGGGACTTTCCGTCCGGGCTGTACCAGCGCGAAGTCGCGGCCTTTCTGGTCAGCGACGACCTCGGCTGGGATCTCGTGCCTCCGACGGTCGTCCGGGACGACGCACCTCACGGCACCGGCTCGTTGCAGCTCTTCATGCCGGCGCACTTCGAGGAGCACTACTACACGATCCGCGAATCGACGGACGCCCACGACGGGGCGTTTCAGCGCATCTGTGCGCTCGACATCGTCATCAACAACACCGACCGGAAGTCCGGTCATTGTCTGCTCGGCACGGACGGCGCGATCTGGGCGATCGACCATGGCGTCGCGTTCCACCACCAGTTCAAGCTGCGCACCGTCATCTGGGAATTCGCGGGCGATCCATTGCCGGAGACCCTGCAGGAGGACCTCTGGCGGTTCCTCGAGCGTGGCCTGCCTCCCGGCGTCGTCGCCCTGCTCGATCCGCTCGAGCGCGATGCCGTGCTGACGCGCGCCACGGCGCTCGCCACTGCCGGCC
>BQJV01000440.1 GCA_021604885.1 Acidimicrobiales bacterium | reverse complement strand
GGCCCGTGGGCCGGGCGACCGCCGTCGGCAACGGTCAAAGCCGAGATCACCGAGGAGGTCATGGCGTCCATCGCGGCGATCTCTGGTCAGGAAAGGGTCGTCGAAGGCACCGGGGTCGTGGCCGAACGGCGAATCTCTGGTGACGAAACGGTCGCGGCCTAGGACGTGGCCCGGCCGTCGCCGAGCTGGCCGCCGTCGATCTCGCGAATGTCGTCGTCCACATTGTCGAACTCGAGCATCAACGCCTTGCTCATCCGGGCGTACATGTCGTAGGTGAGCGTGATGTAGGTGAACTCGAGGATCTCTTCCTCGCTGAGGTGCGCCTTCAGCGCGTCCATCAGCTGCTCGTCGACCCTGCCGCCTTCGAGCACGAGGGCGTCGGTGTAGGCGAGCAGGGCCCGTTCCACCGGCTCGAAGAGATCCGACGTCTGCCAGGCACGGGCGGCCTGGATCTTCTCGTCGCTCCAGCCCATCTCCCGACACGCCTTGCAGTGCTGGGACCAGACGAAGCGGCTCATGGTGATGTAGCCGACCCGGAGCTGGCCGAGCTCGCGCAGGTGCGGCGAGATGATCCGGTCGGGGCTGCGGTAGAAGCCGATGCCGCCGAGGATGTGGTCGAACGCGTCGGGGACGAGCGCGGTGACGGTCCACCAGTCGCCCGGGCTGCCGGTGGACGTGCCCGGATCGGCGACCGGGTCGCGATCGCCGAAGAGGAAGTCGTACATGGCAAGGGCGGCCGGGTGCGCGTCGGCGCGCCCGACCTCGCGGAGGCGCGGCATCAGCTGTCGGCCCCCATGAGCACCATCGGCTCGTCGACGCCCGGCTGGTGCAGCGTGGCCCGGATCTTCTCGGTGCTCGGCGTCGGCTCCTCGGCGAAGAGGAGGGCGGCCGCCTCGGTCCGGTCCTCGTCGGTGAACGGCCGCGTGACGACGGCGAACTCGACGGCGATCTTGTCGGGATCCTCGGTATAGATCGAGTGGACCCAGCCGTGGTCGATCTCGAGCACCGTGTTGCCGTGATCGAGCCAGTGCTGCTTCTTGGCCATCAGGTCATCGACGTCGTCCGCCTGGAACGCGATGTGGTTCGTCAGCGGCTCGAGCCCGAGATCGCGGCTGATGTCGGTCTTGAAGTCGGTGCCCGCGCCGACGTCGTTGGCGAGATCCCAAAAGGCGATCAACTGATCCCGGTCGGATCCCGTCGAATAGAAGGCGTGGCGGGCGAACCCGCCAGTCTCCTTCGGGACGATCTCGGTCTTCACGAGCTCGAATCCCATGGACTCGGTGTAGAACGCGTGCGTCGCCGCCATGTCCTTCACCGCGAATGCCAGGTGGTTGATCCCCATGGGCCGACCCTATGCGGCTCGCTCGCGTCGGTCGATCGCGGCGCTCCCGGACCCGGCTGCGGACACGGGTGCATGAGCATCTACACTCGTCGCCATGACTGCTGTTGTCTGGCACTTCTGGATCGCCGTCCCTCTCGCTGCGAGCGCGGTGCTCGTCACCGTTGGTCTGATCGCCGGCTATGTCGGCACGGTCAGCCGGGCCCGCTACCCGCGGGACTGAGGCAGTTTTGGCGGCTGATCCCGTCGACTGGGAGATCGCCCGAAAGGTGGCGCGCCGCGTCGCGGGCAAGGAGCCGTTCACGGGCGCCCAGCATCGCGACGGACTCGAAGAGGACTTCGATCGCTACACGGCGATGGCGGAGGACCTCGTCGCCGCCGAAACGGGCCTGCGCAGCCTGAGCGGCAACGCCCGGGGTCGCGTCACCGATCGGAACGGCTGGATCGAGGCCAACCTCGCGTCGTTCCAGCGGCTGCTCCGGCCCATCACGACGAAGCTCGGTGAGAAGCTCGACGAGAACAGTGGCCCGAACCTGGGCGGGAAGATCGCCGGCGCCGAGCTCGGCGCCATGCTCGGCTGGATGTCCACCCGTGTGCTCGGGCAGTACGACCTGCTGGTCATCGAGGACGAGAACCCCGACGACCAGGACATCGTCTACTACGTCGCCCCCAACGTGCTCGCGCTCGAGCGACGCTACGCCTTCCCCAAGCAGGAGTTCCGGCTCTGGCTGGCGCTCCACGAGGTGACGCACCGGGCCCAATTCACCGGCGTGCCGTGGATGCGCGAGCACTTCCTCGGGCTCGTGAACTCCACGATGGAGTCGGTCGACCCGGACCCGCAGAGGTTTCTCGCAGCGATCCAGCGGATGATGGAAGCCCGCAAGCGGGGCGAGGATCCGATGGACCAGGGCGGGATGATGGCGCTGTTCGCGTCCGAAGAACAGCTCGCCGTCATCAACGAGGTCGCCGGCTTGATGAGCCTGTTGGAGGGGCACGGCGACGTCACGATGGATCGCGCCGGCAAGGGGCTCGTGCCGTCCCAGGAGCGGTTCGCCCGTGTCCTGCGGCAACGGCGTCAGAACTCGAGCGGGTTCACGAAGGTGTTCCAGCGGCTCGCCGGTCTCGAAGCGAAGATCAAGCAGTACGCCGAGGGCGAGCACTTCATCTCGGTGGTGGAGGACCACGGCGGTTCGTCCCTGCTCGATCGGGCGTGGGCGGAGCCGGCCAACGTGCCGTCGATCAGCGAGATCCGCGAGCCCGAGCTCTGGATCGCCCGGGTCGGCAGCGACGACTCCGACACCGACGACGCCGCGGCCTGACCGGTGGATCCGGTCGACCTGCTCGACCGTTGCGACTTCCCCGCGGGTCATCTGCATCTCGGAGTGAGCGGTGGGGCGGACAGTGTCGCGCTGGCCCTGCTGGCTGACGCCACGGGGCGCGACATGACGATCTGGCACGTCCACCACGGCCTGCGGCCGAGTGCGGACGACGATGCCGAGGCGGTGGCGAAGCTCGCCGCGGACCTCGGCGTGGCGTTCGAGCTTCGGCGCGTGCAGGTCGATGCCGGTCCCGACCTCGAAGCCCGGGCCCGTGCGGCTCGCTACGCGGCGCTGCCGGACGATGTGTGTGTCGGCCACACGGCCGACGACCGGGCCGAGACCGTGCTGCTCAACCTGTTCCGCGGCGCCGGTCTCGTCGGAGTCGCGGCGCGGATGGATCGGGTCCACCGGCCGATCCTCGGACTGCGACGAGCGGAGACCGAGGCCGTGTGCGCGAGCGCCGGCTACGAACCGGCGGCGGATCCGATGAACGAGAACCCGGCGTTTCGGCGGGTCGCGGTGCGGCGCTCGGTGCTCCCGGCGGCGGCGGAGGCGTTCGACCGCGACGTCGTGCCGCTGCTCAACCGTCATGCGGATGTGGTGGCCGATGCGCTCGAGGTGATCGGCGCAGCCGCGGACGACGTCGACCCGACGGACGTGCGGGCGCTGCGGGCCGTGCCCCGAGCGGTGGCCACCGAGGCGCTGCGCCGCTGGATCGGCACCGAACTCGGCACGTCCGCCGGTATCGACCTTGCCGCCATCGACCGGGCGATGCTCG
>BQJV01000439.1 GCA_021604885.1 Acidimicrobiales bacterium | reverse complement strand
TCCCAGACCGCGGCGGGCATAGGCCGGGTCGATGGCGAGCCGGTCGATGTCGACGGCGTCGCCCTCCTGCGTCCAGGCGATGATGCCGGCGAGCGTGTCGTCGACGAACGCGCCGTGCCAGGTCAGGTCGCCCCGGCGACGAACGTCCGCGGCGGTCTCCTCGAGGACCGGGATCCCGTCGAATCCGATGAGCTCGGCTTCGACGGCGTAGGCGGCGCGCTGGATCTCGACGATGCGGGCGGACAGCTCGTGGTCTGCGTGGTCGATGGACCGGATCACCCGGCCGACGGTAGCCCGCCCCGGGTCAGGGAACGGTCGGTGGAGTGGTCGTCGACGAGGTGTCGGGCACACCGACGAGCACCGAGTCGAGCCAGTTCACCTGTGCCTGGAAGACCGACACGCCCGGGCTGAACTCGGTGGTGAACAGGTTGAAGCCGTGCCCGGCGCCGACGTTGTCGAACAGGACGTAGGGGAGACCGACGATGTCGGCCTGGTCGACGATCTCCTGGGTGAGTGCGTAGGGCACGACGGTGTCGTTGGTGCCGTGGGCGATGAACAGCTCGGGCTCGTAGAAGGTGTCCTCGGCGATGCGGTCGATGAAGGTCGCGGCGTCCGGGGGCGTGTTCGCCCACTCGAAGCCGCCCCAGTTGTCGATGACCGCGTGCACGGGCGGCCGCGCGATCCCGTAGTCGTCGAGGGCATAGCCGACGTAGAGCGCGGCGATCGACCCGGCGGAGTTGCCGACGAGCACGGTGTTGTGGACGCTGATGTCGGAGCGCGTCTGCAGGAACTCGAGCGCCATGATGAGGTCGTCGACCGCGGCGATCGCGGCCGTCGTCTGGTTCGAGGCCGACGACCCACCGACGGCGTCGAACAGTGGTTGGACTCGGGCCGACGGCACGGGATGGTCACCGGCGAGCCGATAGTCGATCGACGCGACCATGTAGCCACGTCCGGCGAGCTCCTCGGCCCAGGTGACGACACGCGGTTGGGTCTTGTCGTTGGTGATGAAGCTCCCGCCGTGGATCACGACCGCGAGCGGGAAGATGGTCTGGCCCGGGACGGTGGGCACGTAGAGGTCGAGGAGCATGTCCTCGAACGTGCCGCCGTCGTCCACCTCACCCTGCCCGTAGACGATGTCGGACTGCACGGTGTGGGGGTACGTGACCGTGAGTTCGGGCTTCCAGCACGCCGCCGCCACGAGGGCGACCACCGCCGCGATCACACTGATCCGACTCCCGATCGCAGCCACCGCGCCGACCGTAGTGGACGCCGCTCAGTTGTGTTCGGCGTCTGGCGGAAAGATCGGGTCTTGGTCGGGCAGGCGGGATTTGAACCCACGACCTCCTCGTCCCGAACGAGGCGCGCTACCAACCTGCGCCACTGCCCGTGTGCAGACCCACGAGGTTACCGGGCGCGTTGGGCGATCGGTCGGGAAAATCAGGTGCTGGCTTCGGCGACCGGGTTGCCGGCGAGCGCGGCCTCGATCGCCCGCAGGGTGCGGAACGCATCGAGCGGCTTGATCAGCCAGCCATCGGCTCGGGCTTCCCGCGCCAGGAACACGTCGACCTCGCGGTCGAGCAGCAGCATGACGGGCCGGTCCTCGAAGTCGCCCATCTCGACTCGCTGCTTCACATCGAGGCACGCGGCGACGCCGCCCATGTTGCCGATCTGGAGATCCAGGAGCACGAGGGCGGGATCGACCGCTTCGATGGCGGGGACGACGTCCACGCCGGCGCGGACCCGATGGATGAGGTGGACACCGCCGAGGGCGGCTTCCACGTCGTCGACGAGCCAGTCGGCGTCGGTGGCGAGAAGAATGTCCGTCACGGGGGCGAATCGTACACCGCCGCCGCCACGGCCCCCATGTCCGGGCGGTGCCGCGTGTGGGCGATGAGCGGAAGGGGTTACGATGCGCCGGTGCTCGAGATCAACGCCTCCCGCTCCGATGACGGTGTCCAGGTCGATCTCGCCCCCGAGGGCGAGCTCGATGCCTACTCCGTTGCCCAGTTCCGCGAGGCGTTCGCCGAGCTCGCGGACGAGAAGCGTGTGGTCGTCAACCTGTCCGGTGTCCAGTTCATGGACTCGGCCGGTCTCGGCGCCCTGATCGGCGGCATCCGCCGTATCCGTGAAGCCGAGGGCCGCGTCGTCATCTTCAGCGACCGCGAGGCGATCACGAAGTTGCTGCACACAACCGGCTTCGACCGCATCGTCCCCGTGAAGGACGTCTACGCCGACGCCATCGCCGCCCTCGACGAAGACCCCGACGCCTGACGCGCTTCAACTGGGGTCAGACCCCAGTTGAAGCGGTGAGCAGGGCGGCGATCTGGGTGAGCGTGTCTACATCGTGGACGTCGCTCGGGAGCAGCGGCACCCGCGCGAAGACGGCGTCCGGCGCCGTGGTGAGGAGTTCCCCGATGCGGTCGTCGTCACCGGCGGCCGCAGCCGCGTGATCGGCCAGGGCAATGCCGAGCCCGGCCGCATCGGTGCCGGCCAGCGTCGAACGGAGCTCGGCCGCCCGGTCGACGTCGACCGACAGTGACGGCAGCATGCGGTTCACCACGACCGCGGCGGCTCGCATGTCCGCGGCCCGCAGGCGGTCGAGGAAGTAGGTGGCCTCGCCGAGGGTGTCGGCCCGCGGTGACGCCACGAGGACGAAGGCGGTCGCATCGGCCGCGAGCAGCGACAGCGTCGCGTCCGCCCGCTTCTTGAAGCCGTCCTCCATGCCCTGGAACGCCTGGAAGAACTCGATGGCGTCGTCCACGACGTCCGCGCCGACGACCCGAGACAGCTGGCGGACCACGGTGCCGGCCGCCCGGTTCACCGCTCGCAACACGCCCTGCTGCGGGCTGATCAGCAGCTTGTAGATGGCGTTGTCCAGCAGGCGGGTGAGCAGCTTCGGCGCCTCGAGAAAGGCCAGAGCGTCGCGAGTCGGGGGTGTGTCCACGACCACGAGGTCCCAGTCGCCCGAGGCGTGCAACTCGGCGAGCTTCTCCACGGCCATGTAGTCCTGCGTGCCGGACAGGCTCGTGGAGACGTTGACGTAGAAGCGGTTGTCGAGGATCCGATCGACCTGGGTGTCGTCAGCCGCGTGACGCCGCACGACATCGTCGAACGTCGCCTTCGTGTCGAGCATCAGCGCGGCGAGCGTGCCGGGCCAGGGGCCGTCGATGACGGTCGGGTCGTTCGTCAGCGCGCCGATGCCGAGGGCGTCGGCGAGCCGCTTGGCCGGGTCGATGGTGACGACGGCTGCGCGTCGGCCCATCTGTGCGGCGGCCATGGCGGTCGCCGCCGCAGTGGTCGTTTTACCCACACCGCCGGTGCCGCAGCAGACGATGACGTCACGTTGCTCGACGAGGTCGCGATAGGTCACGCCCACTCCTCCAGTGCGGCGAGCGAGTCGCCGGCCGCGTCCGCCAGCTGCGCGATCTCGTCCGGCCCGAGAG